>NZ_JCAJRU010000106.1:0-16007 GCF_059447605.1 Paenibacillus sp. N119s
GTTGATAATCTCCCGTATCACATTCCTCGCTAGACGTACCTTCTCTGGGCTCGATTTTTTGAGCATTGTAATAATTTCTATAATATCTTCATCAGACTCCACAATTTTGGGGTCCTCACTTACATAAGAAAACAACTGAACTAAGTTTACGTCTAGTGCTTTTGCGATTTTAGCTACATTTATCAAGGAAACATTCTTTTCTCCACGTTCGATCTGCCCAATGTATGTAAAATGAAATCCGCCTTTTTCCCCAAGTGCTTCTTGCGAGAGGCCTTTTTCTTTGCGTAAAACTCTTATTCTAGCCCCAACTAGCTTTAACACTTCTTTGTCCAGCATGCATCTACACCCCTTCATACTAAAAAGTGTAGACAAGATTTTCTTTGGCAAACATGAGATTAAGAATCGTATATTTGTTATCAATTATATCTATAAGTATTATTTTAGAGTATAATAAGACTATACTTGAAATTCTCTGGAGGAATAGATATGAAAGAAGCTCTTTCTACCTGTATTCCAAGTCCCACTCAACCATCCAGACCTGTACAACACCTACATCATTCAATAACCGATTTCCACACGCTATCCCAATACCACATGAAACTAGCCCAAATATTGTACAAGCATAACCAACTCCAATGCTGCATTATCCTCTGCGACAGGGCGTTAACCTCCATGGTAAAAGCTCTATATATGAAAGAAACTAATAGTATTTTCCCTCCGTGACTCTTGTCCATGGCGGATTTGTTGCACTTATTACATACTGACACCAACCCAGGATTGGATATTGTTGTATTTATAGGCACCACTCAATTTCTTTCATCCCAGCTAGAAACCTCGCTCATTCAAAAGATGAAGCAGAAGGATGTGAGCAGGCTGTTGCGCAGATCCGACGACATTCTCTGCCAGTTGTCATCCCGAGTCATAACTGATTCATCCGATACGTACCAGTCCATTTTCTAAGAAGCTCCTCCATGGCAAATAAACTTGCCGATTCGCCCGGTCGTTATCCACTTTTCTACATACGATAAGAGTAAGCTTTAACGCAAGGAGGGATTTAGATATGGGTCAAGTAGGTTGCGGTGGAGCCTGGACATCCACAGGCGCGATTTTGGTATTGTTCATTTTGCTGGTGATTATTACTAAATCTTTTCTGATCTAACGTTAGGTTTGCATCGCTCAAATTCGTAAAGCAGCCCTCTTTTACAACAGCGTGAGAGAGGGCTTTTTTAATGCAGATGGATGGTGGCTCTAGTATGTTGTCTGGCCCTACAAGCATTGTTATACTTTACATAAAGGGATAATTTCCCTCAAATCTATAGCAATACGGATAGCGGAAGACGTGAGAAAAAGGAAATTCGCTGACCATGATCAGGAGGATCGCATGATGAACATGGCAAATAGTCCATTTCAATTTACGACAGATACGGCGACTCTTTGCCTATTTGATACGCAAGCTCTAAAGCATCGTTTGAACGATGAACCGGATTGGTGGTCCATTGAAGCGGACGAGCTGGGGGAGTTGAATGCGGGAAATGCTGCTTTTTTGAATCTGGGAGCGGACGGGACGTATGAGGTTGTGATAACAGATCATATCGAGCAGCCCACGGTGCACCTGTTTTTGAAGGTTCCCTCAGGGAATATATTTATTGGTGCAGGAGAAGAAGCCACAGGTGGTGAGTTGGAACCTGATTGTGTATGGGGAGGTTCATTCCTGTCTGTGCAACCCGGACTTTATGAATGCTCGGCAAGCAGAGGAGAAAACAACCGTGTTTACCTTTCTTTTAAAAAAGGAAGCGAAGGCAGTAACAGCTTTACCAGCCTGATTCGATTGTAGATTGTAGGATCAAACTATAACGGATCAGGCAAGCCGCTCCAACACAGGGAAGTTGGAATTATCAAGATTAGGAAAAAAGAAAAGCTATCCCCACGGCTTGCATATCCGTGAGAACAGCCCTTAATTCGTCTATTGGTACTTTACAATAATGGCGTTGCTGATTTGGCGGCCGGGTGTGGCGAGGTAAGAGCCGTTATAGTACAGTCCGCTGGAAGCACCGCCATCCAGATTCATGGCCTGATAAGCACCAGCCTGCTTCATCATCTGGGCGAGCTGCGGAATAGTCGCTCCGCTTGTAGTTAGGAGGATCAGCTTATGATCCCTCGTAATTCCAAGTGCGCTGCGGGCGCCGCCGCCTGTTAATATTTTAGGGTCCTTGAAGCCTTCAGCTTTGACATTAAGGGAAACCTGACCGTTCGTGACCAGACGAGGTCCAGCTTGAAGAGCACCTTCGACACTGCCTTGACTTAGCTGTTGTTCAAAGACAGAACCCGACACAAGCTTAGCTAAATGGTTAGCATCGTAGGTGAAGACAGTACGTTGATCGCCGGAGCTTTTTTTCAACATCTTGCCATGACTGACCAGATAGCCGTAAGGCGTTTTGTAGGAGCTTTTGGTATAGGCGTCAAAGAATGTGCCATTAATAGCTACAACCGCTTGATTGCGTTTGGCGAGACGATTCAAGTCCTCCACTTTACCAAGGGTATCGCCTGCCAGTGCTACGTCCAAACTCACCTTGGGATGGAGCATGGAGATGGTGACCATCTTGGCGGAAAAGGTACGAGATCCAATCTTAAAGTTCTTATGAGCTACCGTGATTGGGGGAGTATTTCCGGGTAGTATGCCGGTAAGTACTGGAAGTGTAACAGACGTCTTATCCTGCGTAATACGCACGGCTGAGGTTTCTTTTTGCCACAAGACTTGTAGATTTAGATGTTGGCTGACGAACTGCAAGGGTACATAGGTAGCGCCGTTATCGGTAAAAGGTGCATTTTGCATACGAACCGTTTGATCATTCACTTTAGCAGTAGCTTGTCCCATAAATAATGTAAGCCGGGTATTGCCTTGCGCTATTTCTATTTTTTTATCAGCCGGGTTTAGGTTGAGTATGATCCCTTCATAGCTGTTCAGGAGGCGAAGCGGGATGAAGGAGTGGTTGCTCTGGTCCACATAAACCAGCATAGGTACTGGTGCAGCAGCGTAAATCGGGGTTACAAGTAATAGCATGGACAGAATAATAAGTGCGGTGATTCTTTTCATAAATAGATCAATCTCCTTAGGTAGTCTTAACAATTGACAAGGTGCTTGTACTTATATCGGGTTTTATCAGTTACAAATGTATGTTAAGCGAATTTTGAAGGCTCAGCTGATATAGAAACGGGGTGGCTGGAGATGAGCAGGTACGAGACAAGACTTAAGGATTACCTTCGCAGAGAGCGCCCGTCTTATCGTATATTTGAAGGATTGCAGGAATTGGTGCGCAGTGTGGGGCAACTGCATAATAACTGGTTATATGTGAATGTGGATCAATGGGATCAGGACCCTGTTCACACACCGATTTATTATTTGGATGAGCATTGGCTGGAGGAATGTGCAGAGGACGGTACAGCCGCAACCAACGAGCAGGACGAGTATATTCCCGTATGGATATCGGATCGTCAGGTTCAAACTTGGTTTGAGCTAGCGACTTTTGAGAGTATTGTAGAAGTCCTTAAGGATGCTGGGGAGACCGTGACACTTCAGATGGTGATTATGGCGGTCAAATATTATGAAAAGCATGATACCTATCTGGACTATGAGGAGGTAAAAGCAGTGACAGACCTGTGGTCTGTGTTGACGAAGGTGAGGAACCACCTAGCAGAATGAATAAAGCCTATGGAACAAACAGGACATACATAGACGATTGAGTGGGGGAGCGGAATGAATTGGTTGAATCATGAACTGGCAGCACAGTGGCGACAGGCGGGAAAAAGGTATGTTGCAGATATGAACGAGTTTGTCAGAATCGGTATGGAAAGCCAATGGCAGCAGGAGCAGCCAGAGCCGAAGCAGGACGAACGGCCCAAGCTGGCCAAAGATATTTTTCGAATGATTCAGGAGGCAAATCAGGCTGGGGAAGTAGAGAAGTTACGCCAGGAGATTCCGGCTGCATCTTGGCCGCTTACACCGGCGTTTGAGGAGGCTTTGCAAGCCGTGAGGCCGGTGACTTTTATGAATGGAGGCAATGAAGTCGTTCTACATGCAGGCAATCCTCGGGAACGCGGAAAGATCTACATAGCGGGAAAAGATGAAATCAGATCAATTCCCGGATTGCATCGAGTAGGTTGTTCGCCGGACGGGATTTATTTTGCGTTGGTGGATGGGCAAGGGATTCGGATTGTTCGTCAACCGGATCGGAATCTGCAAGGGGAAGAGACAGCGTATTATCCGTGGAAGGATATACAAGCCCGTTTAAAAGCGTCTATTCCTGACTTGGAATGCTTGGCGGATGAGGAGCATCCTGAGGATATATTAGATGAAGTAATTCCGTTTGATGATGGACAGCGCCTTTTGCTGGTGTGCGGTTATGGCGTTTATTTGCTGACTGCTGATCAGGCAGATTTGGTCCATCCCCAAGCGTCTGAACGTAGAGAACTAGAACTGGAAGACACGATTGTGGATATGGCGCATGGTGCTGTGTCGAAGGATGGACGCTGGATCGCTTATGGTAGCCAGATGAGTGAGCATTTGCTCATGGACTTAACCGATAAGACGGTGCATACATTGGAGCCAAGCTCCAGCTATCCGCATTATGCCCTATTTTCCAAAGATGGTCTAGATGTCTGGTTCAATGCCTGTCATTTCTACAACGGTGCCACCATTCAGGTGCCGATTGCCGAAGTGGAGCAGGGTCTTGCTCAGAATAAGGAAGAATGGCCGATAATAAATGAAGAAATGCGAGTATACGCTGCCGTAGCGCTGACACAAGGATCTATTCTAGGCGATGCTTACGGATATCTTCGTCTTATTGATAGAGAGGGGCGTGAGCTTTGGCGCTATTTTGTCGGTAGTACGATTTCCGGGCTGGCAGTTACACCCGATGAAGGCATGCTAGCGGTTGGAACGTATGGTGGTATGCTTCATTTAATTGATTTGCAGAGTGGCACCAAGGATGAATATAGCATTGGCACTGCTCCCGTTCACGAGATAGGGCGTTGGTTGCTCTGGCGTAACTATGAGCCATTGCGCTGGTAATACTAATATTCTGCGAATGGTGAAAAAAGCAAGTTCTGATAAGCTGAACATATAAAGGGCAGTGGCATATAATTGCAATGATATTTTTATATAAATCCGCATTAGCATAAATCTATAATGGACAATACGAATAAAACGGAAAGTGGTGTGAGGACATGGACAAGAAAGCGGATATTCGTTCATCCATGAAGGAGTTATTTGCACAGATGGATGAAGCCTTTTTTATGGACGTGGAAGAAAATGTACCGCTCGAAATGCGTGATGGGAACGTCGATGAGGAGGGATGGATCAAATGGAAGCCCCTTCCTTCACAGATTACAGAACAGGAAGTTCGGGAGCTGGAGGAAAAATACCATTTTGAACTGCCGCCTCTGCTGAGGAATTTTATCATGTCCTACCATTATGTATCTTTACAATTCGATAATGAATCTATTCCGGGAGTATACTGGAGCGATTGCACGTTTGTAGAATTTCCACGTCTGCCAGTGGGTCAAGGCTTAAAGGCATTTTATGATTTGATCGATCAATGGTCACCTCTATTGTCAGCAGGCTATATTCCATTTGCGATTGCAGAAGACGATCAAGGTCCCGTATGTTTAAACGCAGGCAGCAGACATAAGGACGGGGATTATCCTATTGTCTGGTTCTATCATGAAGATCTAAGGCATTTGGATGGAGATGAGCTGCGGATCAGGAGTAATCTGCTTCCCCATGTTCAAGGGCTGTTTCCGTCCTCTGCCGAACTGTTTAACGTGATGTTTAAGCAGATCAGACACTAGTAGTTTCCTAAAATGGAATTTTACTGTGTAAGTTAACCAAGATATTGACATAAAAAATGAGGAATGTTATAAAAAAGGTAGGCTAGCACTCGAATGGTGGGAGTGCTAACAAAGCTGAATCGTTTGCATAGCTCTTATCCGCTGGCCTTACATAGGTGTATATTTGAAAGGAGATATTCGAATGGAGAAAAAACAGTTTCAGGCTGAGTCCAAGCGTCTGCTCGAAATGATGATTAACTCGATTTACACGCAAAAGGAAATTTTCCTAAGAGAGCTCATCTCCAACGCAAGTGATGCGATTGACAAAATCTACTACAAAGCACTGACAGACGATCAATTGGTTTTTGACAAAGAAAACTATTATATTAAAGTAACTCCCGATAAAGACAACAGAACGCTGACTTTGAGGGATACCGGAATTGGGATGACCAAGGAAGAGCTGGAAAATAACCTGGGCGTCATTGCTAAAAGCGGCTCACTGGCGTTCAAAAATGAAAATGAATCCAAGGATGGACATGACATCATTGGTCAATTCGGCGTTGGCTTCTATTCAGCTTTCATGGTAGCGGATCTGGTTACAGTAACGACCAAGGCTTTGGGAAGCGATACTGCTTATAAATGGGAATCCACAGGCGCTGATGGGTATACCATTGAGGAGGCTGAGAAGGACGAAGTCGGAACCGAGATTGTGCTTAAAATCAAGGCCAACACCGAGGAGGAGTCCTACGACGAATATTTGGACGATTACCGTTTAAAAGCACTTATTAAAAAGTACTCCGACTTTATTCGCTACCCGATTAAAATGGACATTTCAGGCAAGCGTCTCAAAGAGGGAAGCGACAACGAGTTCGAGGATTACAAAGAAGAACAACGTATTAACAGCATGGTGCCCATCTGGAGAAAAAATAAAAGCGAGCTGACCGACGAGGATTATCAAAATTTCTACGCGGAAAAACGCTATGGTTACGACAAGCCGCTTCAGCATATCCATATCAGCGCAGACGGTGCGGTAGTGTACCAAGCGATTTTGTTTATTCCTGAAAATATTCCGTTTGATTTCTACTCCAAGGAATATGAAAAAGGGCTTGAGCTGTATGCCAACGGTGTGCTGATCATGGAAAAATCTCCTGACCTGCTGCCGGATTATTTTAGCTTCGTAAAAGGTATGGTTGACTCCGAAAGTCTGTCCCTCAACATTTCGAGAGAAATGCTGCAGCATGACCGTCAGTTGAAGCTGATTGCCAAAAATATCGAAAGCAAAATTAAAGGCCAGCTGTTGACTCTGCTCAAAAATGATCGGGAGAAATATGATCAATTCTACAAATCATTTGGCAGACAATTGAAATTTGGTGTCTACAATGATTACGGCAGACATAAGGAAACGCTCCAGGATCTGCTTATGTTCTACTCTTCGACAGAGAAGAAGCAGGTTACTTTGGACGAATATGTATCTCGTATGCCAGAGGATCAAAAGTATATTTATTATGCTTCCGGGGAGTCCAATGAGCGTATTGAAAAGCTGCCGCAAACTGAATTGGTGGCCGACAAAGGCTACGAAATTTTGTACTTCACGGATGATATTGATGAGTTCGCTATTAAAATGCTCATAAGCTATAAAGAGAAAGAATTCAAATCCGTCTCGAGTGGCGATCTCGGCATTGAGTCTGACGAAAATGAGAAAGAAACAGAAGCGGAACAAAACGACAACAAGGAGTTGTTTGAGTACATGAAGGGCTTGCTGGAAGGCAAAGTATCCAGTGTAAAAGCCTCCAAGCGCTTGAAGACACACCCGGTATGTTTGTCCGCTGACGGCGAAGTAACCATTGAGATGGAGAAAATTTTGAACGCCATGCCGAATAACGCTGATGTCAAAGCGAATAAAGTGCTGGAAATCAACGTAAATCATGCGGTGTTTAACTCTTTGAAAGAAGCTTTTGCTAAGGACAAGGAGAAGGTAAATCTCTATACAGCCTTACTATATAATCAGGCCTTGTTGATCGAGGGCTTGCCGCTGCAAGATCCAGTTGAATTCACGAACGATATTTGCAAAATCATGGTTTAATATGTTTTATTATGATACAGAGCCGTTCCCGTACCGGGAGCGGTTTTATTTATTATGATACTTCTCAAGGCTCCACAATAGGTCGTATAGCGCTTACAGTAGAAGTGTAAGGTTCCACTATGTCGACTACAATTCATCCTAGGAGGGCGATTGTATGAGTGTGGACCGAGATCCATTGAAATATCAAAAGTTGAACCGAAGTGAGCTTATACAGTTAGTGGAAAAAATCATCAGCGGCGAGGGAACAGAAGAGGAGCTCGATAGCATGCTGAATGTAGTCATGCAAAATACACCTCATCCGGAGATTAGTAATTTGATCTACTGGGATGACCGCGGTTTGAGTGCGGCAGAGATTGTAGATGAAGCTTTACGCTATCAGCCCATTATTTTACCACCTCATGAACCTTCGTCATAGACGTGAGGGGTGGTCTTTTGTTCAAAAATAAGATAATATGATCTCTTTAAGGCATAAGCATTATATTCAAGAAAACGTCCGTTAAAGATGCGCTGGCTTCCTATGATGGATGGGGAAGGGCTTAATTTCTGCTCGCTTTCGAAAAATTTATGCCTAATTTTGGAATTTGTAAAATTTTTGTGACATGCTCCTGTGAATTTTGACACAGCAAATTATCGTTTTTCTTGATTATTTGGTGGGATGTCTTTATAATCATTTTGTTTGCAAGAATGATTAGCGATTAGCGTATGGAATAAGGAGGTTATTTATTTTGGGAAAAGCATTGATTATTGGCGCCGGTGGCGTGGCCAGCGTTGTGGTGCATAAATGTTGCCAAAACCCAGATGTATTTGAAGAAATTTGTATCGCAAGCAGAACTGTTGAGAAATGCGATGCGCTTAAAGAGAAGCTGGGTGGAGGTCGTACGAAGATCCAAACGGCTCAGCTTGATGCTGACAACACCGACATGGTCATTGACTTGATTCGAAGCTTTCAACCGGATGTAGTTATCAATGTGGCTCTCCCTTATCAGGATTTGACGATAATGGATGCTTGCCTTGAGACAGGTGTTCATTACGTTGATACGGCGAACTATGAACCGCCGGATACGCCGAAGTTTGAATACAGCTGGCAATGGGCCTACAAAGAAAGATTCGAAAAAGCAGGAATTACAGCCCTGCTGGGCAGCGGTTTTGATCCAGGTGTGACTGGAGTATTTACGGCCTATGCTCAAAAGCACTATTTTGATGAAATTCATACAATTGATATTGTGGACGCGAATGCAGGGGACCACGGATATCCTTTTGCAACTAACTTTAATCCGGAAATCAATATTCGTGAAATTACGGCGAAGGGTCGTTACTTTGAAAACGGAGAATGGATTGAAACTGAGCCACTTTCTGAGAAAAAGGTATACGACCTTCCTGAAATTGGACCGAAAAATATATATCTTTTGTACCATGAAGAACTGGAATCTCTTGCAGTGAATATTAAAGGCGTGAAAAAAATCCGTTTCTGGATGACATTCTCGGACAATTATCTGAATCATTTGAACGTGCTTCAAAACGTAGGCATGACCTCGATCGAGCCTATTGATTATGAAGGCCAACAGATCATTCCACTGCAATTCCTGAAAGCTATTTTGCCGGACCCGGCTTCTCTGGGACCAAGAACAAAGGGCAAAACAAACATTGGCTGCATCATCCAAGGTGTGAAAGATGGAAAGCCAAAAACCTATTATGTTTACAACGTTTGCGATCATGAGGAATGTTATGCAGAGGTTGGATCCCAAGCCATCTCTTACACAACAGGTGTTCCAGCTATGATCGGTGCAATGCTTATCATTAAAGGCCTCTGGAAAAAACCGGGCGTTTACAACGTTGAGGAATTTGATCCAGATCCATTCATGGAAGCACTAAATAAACACGGATTGCCATGGCAAGAGAACTTTGCGCCAACGTTGCTTGATTGAGGTCTGCGATGAATATTGATATTACCGGACTCCCATCACCTTGTTATCTTGTTGACGAAAGACTCCTTGTCAAAAACCTTGAGGTTTTGAATTCCGTTCAAGAGCGGACAGGTTGCAGTATTCTGCTCGCGCTTAAGGGATTTTCGATGTTTTCGACCTTTCCTCTGGTTGGCAAATATTTAAAAGGCGTAACATCCAGTTCGTTGTTCGAGGCAAGACTCGGTCGCGAAAAAATGAACAAGGAGGTTCACGTCTACGCACCTGCTTATGTTGACAGTGAATTTGATGAGCTATTGGAGTATGTTGACCATATTGTTTTCAACTCCTTTGATCAACTGAAACGCTTCAAAAGCAAAGTGCAAGGCGTAACTTCCAAAAAAATCGACATCGGCATTCGAGTGAATCCGGAGTATTCGGAAATCGAAACGCCGTTGTACGATCCTTGCTACAACAACTCCAGAATGGGTGTGACTCTGGCTAACTTTAGACCCGAGGATCTGGACGGCGTGGATGGTATTCATTTTCATACAATGTGTGAACAGAATTCAGATACGCTGGAGCGTACCATTAAAGTCGTGGATGAGAAATTCGGGCCATACATTAAGCAAATGAAATGGCTCAATTTCGGCGGCGGTCACCATATTACCAGAGAAGACTACGATCTGGACACCCTGGTACGTTGTATTCAATACTTTCAGGATAAATACGGTGTGCAAGTTTATCTTGAGCCAGGCGAAGCCATCGCTCTAAACACCGGATATCTGGTTGCAACCGTATTGGATACGATGAAAAATGGAATGGATATTGCCATTCTGGATACTTCAGCTGAATGTCATATGCCTGATGTGCTGGCTATGCCTTACCGCCCGAATATCATTGGTACAGGTAAGCCTGGCGAGTATGAACATACTTACAGACTCGGTGGACTTACTTGCTTGGCTGGAGATATCATTGGTGATTATTCCTTTAAAGAGCCATTGAAGCCAGGAGACAAGCTTGTGTTCTGCGATATGGCTCATTACACCATGGTCAAAAACCACATGTTTAACGGTGTCAACCTGCCGTCCATCGCCAGCTACAATGACGAAGAAGGCATCAAGGTAATCCGTCAGTTCTCCTACGAGGACTTTAGCTCGCGTTTGTCGTAAGAAAAGGTTACTAAGTATACAGCAATCCAAAAAGCCTCGCCCCTAAAATTAGGAGTGAGGCTTTATTGTATAGGAAACTGGATTAGTATCTTTATCTTTATTCCTCAATTTTGGCGGAAATCTTGTACCAGAACAATTGACCGATTTCGTAGCCTGGCACTCCCACTTCTAAGTAGTACTCTTTGCCAGCCTCAAGTTTTTTACCTAAAGTATTCTGTCCTTCTTCTGTTGTTTTAATCAAATGACCATCGCTATCTGTTAGAGTCAATTTTAACCATGCATTAGGATACTTATCCCCTTCAATTTTAAAATCAACCCATTTGGTCTGAAAAGCCTTAAATTTATACATATCGTAAGTATCATAGTCTCTTCCTTCAATGCGTTCCCCTATGGTTCCGTATATATCACTACCTAGCCAAACTTCGCTGGCCTTATCATACCAATTGTTAGGCTCCCTGTCAGTCCCATTTCCAAAGAGCTGGATAGATTCCTTCTGTAATGCGGGTGTTGCTTCTTGAGCTTCTTGAGCTTCTTGAGCAGATGCAACAGCGGTGGATGTGCTTAATAGAAGTGCAAGACCTAGTGTAGAAAAAACTGCCTTTTTCATTTAATCATCTCTTCCCTTCTTTTATTTTGGGATTTATATAATAAAGTTTGCTAATCCCATCCAGTATTATATAGTGTATTCCAATAAATTGGAATAAAAATGTAATAATAAACAAAAAAATATATATTTTTGTCACAATTATGCGTTTTTACAAATTTATTCACTAAACATCAATTAAGAGTTAGCCAACTTACTGTATACTATAAATTTCCGTCTTAATATGCTTCGTGAAAAAGGGCATCCTATTTTAGGAGTAACACAAGCTATGTTATACTCAACAACTGGGGGTGAGAAAAATGTTCGACCCGACCGTTTTTGATAACTTAAAAGTAGCAATGGAAAATGCGGTTTACGATCTGGATAATCTAGACTCACGTATTAACATTACGCAGCGAATTGATAGATTGGAAATGTCGGTAATGGCGCGTGAATTTGGTGTACAGTTCAGTCTGAGAGAACAGCCGGATGTGACGGCAGAACTTCGACTAAAAATGGATTTAAACAATCTGGCTGCAGAAATTTTGGAGATGGAAGATCAAACTCCGGGGTGTAGCTTGCTATTGTATTTTCATATGAAGATTCGGGAGATTGACACGCAATGCAGCCGGATTGAAAATATACTGACTGAGGTTTGGAAGCCCGATCTTCGCCCAGTACAGATGTTAAGTCAGATTTATGGAGAGAAGACATCTACATACCAAAACAGGATCGAACTCCGATTTTCTAGGCAAATTAACGAAGATCAGATGGAGGATATTCCAGAGTTGTTGGAACATATGTTGTTGACGCTTACGGAATTAAACAAGGTCTAACTGATGTCCAAACATCCCTCTTTCTCTTCTTGAAAGGCAGTCTGTCATTTGGGGGAGTTAGAGGTAAAGGAGCTAGAAATATATGATAAATGAACACGATTTTTATGAAATATATACGATTATGGAGTCTTCTTTTCCCGCATCAGAATGCAGGACGTTTGAGGGTCAAAAGGCTCTATTGAAGCATCCTAGCTATCGCATCATCACTGAAAAGAATGAGCAGGGCAACATAGTGGCTTTTTTGGCGGGCTGGGAATTCGAGCATTTTCGGTTTGTAGAGCACGTTGCGGTAGATCCACGTATACGAGGTGGTGGATTAGGCAAAAAGCTCGTGAGTAGATTTATCTCACGGTCTGATCAGCCGGTAGTGCTGGAGGTTGAGCCGCCAGTGGATGAATGGTCACATAGAAGGATCGGCTTTTACGAACGTTTGGGGTTTCATCTGAACCATTTTGAATATGTACAGCCCCCTTTAAGAGAAGGACAGGCTGATCTGCGGCTTCAGATTATGAGCTATCCAGATGCGTTGGCTGAATCGGCGTTTGCTCCGTTTAAAGAGATTTTATATACCGAGGTATATGGGCTTAAGTAAGAGAATGTTTTGTCCAAGCCATCACAAATTCCTTCTCATCCGTTTCGGTATCCACAGCTTCTGCTTGGATGATAAATCCGTTTTTAGTATAAAAGTTAAATGCTTTTCTGTTGGACTGGTATACCTTTAATTGAATTTCCTCATGCTGTTGCTTAACCCAATCTAATAGTAATTTACCATAGCCTTTTCTTTGAAAACCAACACGTATAAACAGAGCAGCCAAGTATCCATCCAACATGGAAACAAAGCCGCCAATCGTAAGATCATCTTGTATAATAACGTAGTTTTGAGCGAGGGGAAGGTACTTGTTCTCCATCTCGGCAGCTTGAGATTTCCAATACTGCGGAGCAATAAAATGGTGGGCTTCTATAGAAGCATCCAGCCAGATGACTACCAGTTCTTTTAATTCTTCTACTTTCGCAGGTCTAATCGACATTGTAACGCCTCTTTTCACATTATGTAATCTTATCCTTAATAAGTTATGATGTTGAGATAAAAAAGGCCGTCCGTAGACGGCCTTTTTACCCGTGGCGCTTAATTAAAGCCATGATCCGTATCCCGCGCCTCCGTCAACTCTGTAAATTAGAGAATAACGGATCGGGTAAGGGATACGCTCAACATATGGTTATTGATGTTGACGCACCTCCTTTCCTGATACATTCATCCTACCATATTTGGTTGGTGATATCCAGTGATTGTCTTATTTTGACTAGCATTATTCATAAAAAATATAATATAAAATGCCTTGCTTTTAAGCTTTATTCAAGATATAATCTTAATTACGGTAATTAAAGACATTGCCACCATTACATAGTATGCGGTCGTGGCGGAATTGGCAGACGCGCACGGTTCAGGTCCGTGTGGGCTAACCCCCCGTGGAGGTTCGAGTCCTCTCGACCGCACCAATTTAATTATGAACAAGCTCTTGAGTCTCCTCTCGCGGAGATTCAGGAGCTTTTTTGTTACTCGAAATTTGCAAGGTATTGCTCATCACTTAAGCCGAAGATTGTGGAACCTGATACGCCTTAAATTATGCTTTTTCAGGACGAGCGGAAAATGCTGAGTTATATAACCTATCTTAACCGGATCTCCCTTCACGACTTCAAACAAATCGTTTATAAAACTATACTTACTTTTGTACAATTTTAATATAACGATATATGGTAGCTTCTGATGTTTTTAATTGTTCGGCTACTTCGCTAACAGCACCTTTTAATAGAAAGATCCCGAGATTGTTCAGTTCGTTAACAATCCCAATTTTTTCCTCTTGATTCATACGCTCCGGTGGGACCTCTTTCGCGGAAATAACTCGTGCAATGGAGCTCAGCGTTAAATCTTCAATAGGCAAGTTTAACGGATCTACTTTAGATGAACCCAACGCATTATGTTTTTCCGGATCTCCAAGCAAATGTCGAGTAATATAATGAGCGGCGTCCATAATGTTTTGATAAGGCTGCAGGTCAGTATTAATACATAGTACTCCGATAACATCGTTACGTTCATTGCGAATAAAGTATGCCGAAGACTGGTATCTAATTTTTGATTTGGATATTGCCTCGTAATTGGTCACAAAGTCAGCATTATCACCATGATTTTTTAAGATTTGTGAGACAAAACCTGTTACTGGCCCACCAATTTCTCGGCCACTAATGTAATTGTTTCGTATCGCCACGATGGAATGCTCAGGGTTAGTTACGTCATGAAGCACAATTTCATTGTTTTCTCCTAAAATATGGGCCAAGAAATCTACCAAGGGAATATATTTATTAAGAATTGTTTGGTTGTTAGACAACGATAGTCCTCCTACTTTTCATATAATGGTCTAAGACCAATATAAGTATATAGTTTATTACGATTCTGTTCACTAAGTTATTTTTAAAAAAGATTTTGGTTAAAAAACAGTCTTAACATCTTGTTGCTCAATGTTTTGTAGCAGCTTAACAAAAACCGACCTTAATTTAATGATAAGGTTGGTTTTTCTTTTTTATTCTTGTTTCAAGCCATGTATTTATTAGGGGACAGATTGCATACCTAAAGCAACAAAATAGAATGCATCAATCTAACTGACATGAAATTAACACAATTTGTTATATATATTCCGGATTATGTAAAGAAAAGTGTAGACATCGTAATAAAAATTTATTACAATACAAAAAAGATTTTAAAAAGGTGATTTTGCATTACTCATTTTTAAAAACAATTTCATGTTCACTGCAACTCATGGAAGTCAAGATGTCATGGTTTAGAATGCGAAAAGGGGTAATGAAATCATATGATTGGAAAAGTAGAAGTTAATCAAAGCATTAAGTTGGAACAACCCAAAAACCCGAACAAAGGAATATGGAAGCTTTTTTTGAAATTATGCATGAAAGCAAGGCTGCCCTATGTCTGGATTATCGTTTATTGTTTAATCAGCATATTTAACACGAAATTGTATCTTCTGATCCCCAGCAAAACCGGTGAATTGTTTGCAGGCAATGTTTCCGTGCAGCTCATCACGGTCATTATTGTTTCCCAGATTGCAATGAGTCTGATCGGCCAGATTAACGGCTTATTTGAAAGTCTTGCTAAAGCAAAGATTGACCGAAATTTCAGAAATGTCATATGGGACAAAGTACTTAAGCTTAAACCCGATTATTTTGACAAATTTCCTGCAAGCAGCTTGATTAGCAGAATAACACGAGACACAGAGAATTTAAGGAATTTCATCATGAAAGTTCTCGTTGCAGAGTTGCTTGAAACCTATGTCTTTTACGTTACATTGGCACAAATTTCAAATTATGATCCATCGTTGACTTATCTTCTTTTGGCTCTCATCCCCGTAGTTATAATCTTATCTTTTATCTTTGGCCGATTGTTTATGAAAGCATCTATTCAGGTTCAGGATAAGTTAGCCGGCCTGACACAATTTATAAGCGAACTCATCTCCAGCGTCCCCGTGATCAAGGCGTTCAACAAGGAAGAGCTTGAAAGCAAACGCGGTAATCAAGCGATTCATCAATTGTATGATGCGC
>NZ_JCAJRU010000107.1:0-16005 GCF_059447605.1 Paenibacillus sp. N119s
CCAGCGGATAGGGGGCTTCGTGTCATGGATGCCACAATGGTTGAATGATGGATCTTTACCAGGAATGGCTGTTTGGATGATAGCGGGAGCGGTGCTATTTATGGCTGGCTGCTCATTCGCAGGGGCATCTGTGGCGAATCGATTGCAGCAGGGTATTGAAAGTTTGGTACGAATTCCGATGAATGAGATGATGGCAGGTGTGATCGGGTTAGCGGTGGGGTTGATCCTTTCCTTAGCCGTTTACCCGCTCTTTTTAGGGCTGGGGGCACCTGGTCTGCTTATTCAGACCGCGGTTACCTTGGTATGCGGATATGTGGGATTGATGGTTGGGCTAGAAAAAAGGGACGAGCTGTCATCCTTTTGGAGTTCAGGCTTTTTTGGTCGGGGAACAAATGTAGAAGAACGCAAGCTGGAGGAACATAAAATTTTAGACACCAGTGTTATTATAGATGGACGTATTGCTGATATTTGCAAGACAGGTTTTATTGAAGGAACCATTGTGATTCCTGAATTTGTGTTGGAAGAGCTTCAGCATATCGCCGATTCATCAGATTTGCTTAAACGTAATCGTGGACGGCGGGGTCTGGATATTTTGAATAAGATCCAAAAAGAGCTAGACGTGAATGTACTCATCTATGAAGGGGATTTTGAAGAGATTTCAGAAGTCGACAGTAAACTGGTTAAGCTTGCAAAGGTGTTGCAGGGTAAGGTTGTAACTAATGATTTTAACCTGAATAAAGTATGCGAGCTTCAAGGTGTGTCTGTGCTGAACATTAATGATTTGGCGAATGCGGTAAAGCCTGTCGTATTGCCTGGTGAGGAGATTATGGTACAGATTATCAAAGACGGCAAGGAGCATGGGCAGGGTGTGGCTTATCTGGATGATGGTACGATGATTGTCGTAGAGGGTGGACGTGACTATATTGGTTCTCTCATGGAAGTGCTGGTCACCAGCGTACTTCAGACCTCTGCGGGCCGTATGATCTTTGCTAAACCGAAATTATTGGAAAAAGCTCAATAAACGAGGTATGATGAAGTAGATGTGTTATCATACGGATCGTCCAAGGCGATCAGGGCAGGAGTTATTTGAATGAACAATCAGGTAGGAGTCGTGATTGTGGCGGCCGGGCGCGGCTCCCGTATGGGGACGCAGGAGAGCAAGCAATTTCTGCTTTTGCGAAACAAGCCCATCTTCATACATACACTTGAAATATTCGCAGCAATGCCGGAAGTGGATGAAATGGTGATGGTTACTGGCGCTGAAGATGTGGAACGCTGCAGAGACTGGATTCATCAATACAAGATCAGCAAAAATGTACGGGTGGTGGCTGGTGGCAGTGAACGCCAGCATTCGGTTTATCGCGGTTTGCGCCACTTGCAAACAGATTGGGTGATGGTGCATGATGGTGTGCGCCCATTGATTCAACCTGAGCTTGTACGTTCATGCCTGGAGGCTGCTCAGCGTACTGGTGCTTCTGTTGCGGCAGTACCTGTAAAGGATACGATCAAGCAAGTGAACGGGGATGGTATCATTACAGCAACGCCGGATCGCCGAAGTCTGTGGAGTATTCAAACGCCACAGACTTTTCGTCTTTCCGATCTGCTGCGGGCTTATGAGGAAGCGGAGCAGACAGGGTTCTTGGGGACAGATGATTCTATGCTGGTGGAGCGGATAGGCATCCCGGTTACTGTCGTTCAGGGCAGCTACAAGAACATCAAAATTACTACGCCTGAGGATTTGGATATGGCGGCGTTATGGGTAAAGACAGAGGGAGAGGATATCAAATGATCAGAGTGGGGCAAGGATTTGACGTCCACCAGCTGGTGGAAGGAAGGCCATGCATCATCGGAGGCGTACATATTCCGTATGAAAAAGGTTTGCTGGGCCATTCCGATGCAGACGTGCTGCTGCATGCCATTAGCGATGCCATCCTGGGCGCACTTGGCTTGGGAGACATCGGAAAGCATTTTCCGGATAACGACCCTGAATTTAAGGACGCGGATAGCCTGAAGCTACTGGAGCATGTGTGGGGGCTGGCTAAAGAGCGGGGATACCGCTTGGGCAATATCGATTCTACGATCATTGCGCAGAAGCCCAAGATGATTTCATACATCCCGCAGATGAATGAAATTATCGCCCGAGTGCTGGAAGCAGAGGAGTCGTCCCAGGTAAATGTCAAGGCGACGACGACGGAGCAGCTCGGATTTACCGGGCGGGGCGAGGGAATCGCAGCTCAATCGGTTGTCTGTCTAATCAAGTAAATGCTATCATCTTGAGTAATTCTATTTGGAGGAGATTATATGAGCACGGAAGTTCGTGTACGCTATGCACCAAGTCCTACAGGGCATCTGCATATTGGCAATGCCAGAACAGCATTATTTAATTATTTGTTTGCCCGCAATCAAGGCGGAAAATTTATTATTCGCATCGAAGACACAGATGTGAAGCGCAATATTGAGGGCGGAGAAGAAAGCCAGCTTAAATATTTGAAATGGTTGGGCATGGACTGGGATGAAAGTATAGACGTGGGCGGCGAGTTTGGACCTTATCGCCAGACTGAACGCTTGGACATCTACAAAACATACTGGCAGGATTTGCTGGATCGTGGTCTGGCATACCGCTGTTACTGCACGGAGGAAGAGCTGGAGCGCGAGCGCGAAGAACAGACGGCGCGTGGGGAGACTCCACGTTATTCAGGCAAACATCGTGATTTAACAGAAGAACAGTGCCAAGCTTTTGAAGCAGAGGGCCGTGTACCAAGTATTCGTTTTCGCGTACCAGAAGATCGTGAATATACGTTTGACGATATGGTTAAAGGTCAAATTACGTTCAATTCCAAGGAAAGCGGCGATTTTGTTATCGTCAAAAAAGACGGTATTCCGACATATAACTTCGCGGTAGCGGTTGACGACTATTTGATGAAAATATCGCATGTACTACGAGGCGAAGATCATGTATCCAATACACCGCGACAGTTGATGATTTTTGAAGCGCTTGGCTGGGAGCCACCACGCTTTGGTCATATGACGCTGATCGTAGGCGAGGATCATAAAAAGCTCAGTAAACGTAACGAATCCATTATTCAGTTCATGGAGCAATACGATAAGCTGGGCTATCTGCCGGAAGCCATTTTTAACTTTATTGCACTGTTGGGCTGGTCCCCAGAAGGCGAAGAAGAGATTTACGATCGGGAACAACTGATTTCGATTTTCGATCCTAATCGTTTGTCCAAAAGCCCAGCTGTATTTGATACGAACAAACTTGCTTATCTAAATAATCATTATATTAAAAAGGCTGATCCTGAGCGGATTGCCAGCATGGCAATTCCACATTTGCAGGCAGCAGGGCTGTTACCGAATGAACTATCGGCAGAACAACAGGATTGGGCTAAAGCTCTTGTCCGCTTATACCAGGAACAAATGACTTCAGCGTCTGATATTGTAGCGTTGTCTGAGTTGTTTTTCCGTTCACATCTGGAGTTGGATGCGGATGCGGCGGCTGTTCTGGCTGAGGAGCAGGTTCCTGATGTACTTAGAGCCTTTGCAGCTAAGGTTGAAACGAGCGAGGAATTTACAGCTCCACAAATGGCCAAGCTGATCAAGGAAGTGCAAAAGGAAACTGGATTTAAAGGGAAACAGCTGTTCATGCCGATTCGTGTGGCCCTTACTGGTCAAACGCATGGGCGGGACCTGAACGAAACCATCTACTTACTTGGTCGTAACAAGGTGTTGGACCGTCTTAAGGCACAAATTAAAGGCTGATATTTCTTGTCAATTTGTTGTCTTTTCGCTATAATGACTCCATTGATATGGATTGATACTTACGTGTAAAGGCTGCGAACAGGAGAAGTACGCTGCATAAGGGCATTTGCCAGAGAGGACGGCCGAGGGGAAACCCCGGGCTGGAAGCCGTCTAGATGACCTGCGGAGGAAATG
This sequence comes from Paenibacillus sp. N119s, assembly GCF_059447605.1. Lineage (NCBI taxonomy): Bacteria > Bacillati > Bacillota > Bacilli > Caryophanales > Paenibacillaceae > Paenibacillus > Paenibacillus sp. N119s. The sequence goes on from NZ_JCAJRU010000107.1 coordinate 3,937, forward strand.
CGCCTGGGAGCCGTGCGCCCGAAACCTCGTTAGTCTACAATGCTAATGTGGCAAGGGCATGCCGATTCGTTCCCGTTACAGGACGCCAAAGACGGACTTCTCTGTTTTTATGCAGCAGATATGTTCGAAGCAGAGTGGGACCACGTTTATGCGTCTCTGCAGCTTAGGCTGCGGAGGCGCTTTTTCATTTTTATCAGATTCAGACGCTGTAGACTGAAAAATGTCGAAGCGTGCTGGTGACTACGAAAATTGGCGAAATGTGAAGTGTGATGCGGCAAGGATATGGAGGGAATAGGAGGGCGACATGTTCAGACATTTCAAATCCGATATTCAAACTGTTTTGGATAATGATCCGGCCGCCCGGAGTAAGCTGGAAGTCGTTTTTACGTATTCTGGCGTTCACGCCCTTTGGGCACACCGAATCGCACACTGGTTTTATTTGCGAAAGTGGTGCACTCTAGCCCGAGTTATATCCCAGGTGTCGAGGTTTATGACAGGAATTGAGATTCATCCTGGCGCTCGTATCGGAAATCGGCTGTTCATTGACCATGGTATGGGTGTTGTCATTGGTGAAACCTGTGAAATTGGTGACGATGTCGTGTTGTATCAGGGTGTTACTCTCGGAGGAACTGGGAAAGAGAAAGGGAAGCGCCACCCTACCATTGGGAATAATGTCGTTATAGGCTCCGGCGCAAAAATATTGGGTTCATTTACCATTGGGGCGCAATCCAACATCGGCTCTAACTCGGTTGTGCTAAAAGAAGTTCCGCCAAACAGTACGGTGGTGGGCATCCCGGGGCGAGTGGTCAGACAGGATGGTAGACGTCCAGATCGACTTAGTCACCAATTGCCTGATCCGGTCGTCGATTCTATACGGGCTCTTCAATTGGAAATAGAACGATTACGAGCAGAATTGTCTGATTTGAAGGATGAGCAATCTGCTCAGAAACATCAGATAACCCAAAAGAATAAATTACAAGGATAATTTTCATAAGGGAGGAACATACGATGTCGCTTCAAATTTATAATACAATGACGAGGAGCCGAGAGCTTTTTGTGCCACTGGAGCCTGGAAAGGTTAAAATGTATGTATGTGGACCTACAGTGTATGATTACATTCATATTGGTAACGCTCGACCTGTAATTGTGTTTGACGTGGTACGCAGCTATTTGGAGTATTTGGGCTATGATGTAAACTATGTGGTGAATTTTACGGACGTCGACGATAAACTGATTCGCAAGGCTCGGGAACTTGATATGGAAGTTCCGGCAGTTGCTGAGAAATTTATTGCTGCCTATCACGAGGATTTGGCAGGATTGAATGTTCCTGCTGCCAGCATTAATCCCCGTGTAACGGAGAGTATGGAGCTGATTATTGATTTTATCAAGGATCTGGTAGCCAAAGGCTATGCCTATGAAAATGATGGCGATGTCTTCTACCGTACTAAAAAGTTCAAAGACTACGGACAGCTGTCAGGTCAAAATTTGGAGGAACTCCAGTTTGGGATTCGCATCAATGTGGATGAACGAAAGGAGAATGCCGAGGATTTTGTACTCTGGAAAGCGGCCAAACCGGGAGAGATTTACTGGTCAAGTCCTTGGGGGGATGGACGCCCAGGCTGGCATATCGAATGCTCTGCTATGGCTCGCCACTATTTGGGGGATACACTGGATATTCATGGAGGCGGACAGGATCTGCAATTTCCGCATCATGAATGCGAATGCGCACAATCCGAAGTGGTTACGGGTAAACCATTATCACGCTACTGGATGCATAACGGATATATTCGCATAGATAATGAAAAAATGTCGAAATCACTCGGTAACGGTATTCTGGTTAAAGATCTGCGTGCTCGTCACAAGCCTGAGGCTTTACGTTATTTTATGCTGTCGACACATTACCGCAATCCTTTAAACTACAACCAAGAGACGATGAGTCAGGCGGAGAATAGTGTCGAACGGATTGCCAATGCAGTCGCCAACGTAAAGCATCGTTTAGCCATTGCTTTAGAAGGTAATGGAGAAGTGTCGGCTGAGCTGCAAATGAAGCTTGACGGGATATTGCGGCAATTCGAGGAAAAAATGAATGATGATTTCAATACACCTGATGCGATTACTGCGGTATTCGAGTGGGTCAGCGAAGCTAATCTTTTGTTGCAGCGTGATGTTGTCAATCAGGCGGAACTACAGGCTGTATTGCAAACCTTCCACTCGATGAATAGTGTACTTCGCATTTATTCAGAACCGAGTGAAGAACTGCTGGATGACGAAATAGAGCAGTTAATTGCAGAACGTGTCGAAGCTCGTAAAACCAAAAACTGGGGTAGAGCTGACGAAATTCGAGATCTATTGGCTGCTAAGGGCATTGTGCTTGAAGATACCGCGCAGGGGATGCGGTGGCGGCGGAAATGAGTGATAATCCATTGAACTCAGGAGCTGTGGAAGGCGCAGGAAACTGGTTTCCGTATCCTGCGTCCAAGCCGGCTCGCTTGATGCCCCCCATTGCGTTAGCTTACATTGGTGATGCAGTGTATGAGGTGGCTGTCCGGCAATATCTGTTGGCACAGCCCAACCTGCGTCCCAATCATTTACATCGACGAGCTACAAAGCTTGTCTCCGCCAAGGCACAGAGCCGTATGTTGGGGTTGCTAGAAACAGTGCTGACGGATGAAGAGCGTGATATTGTCCGACAAGGGAGAAATGCCAAATCAGGGAGCCTGCCCAAAAATGCTGATGTGCTTGAGTACCGGCATGCCACGGCGCTGGAAGGGTTGATTGGTTATCTTTATTGTGATGGACATTTGGACAGATTGAGAGAGTTGGTTACTTACGGAATTGCACAAATGGAAAATACCGAAAAATCATAAATTGGGAACGGATTGGATAGGTTGAGTATCAACCGTTTCCCGGGAGGAAGCTAGAGATGGAAGATGAATGGATTGCCGGTAAACACTCGGTAACAGAGGCCCTGCGTTCGGGCAGGACGATAAATAAAATATGGATTGCTGATAATGCACAAAAGCACTTGACACTGCCGATTACGGCTGAGGCAAAAAAAGCAGGAATCATTGTTTTGCAGGTGGACAAGCGCAAGCTCGATCAAATGGTTCCAGGCATTCAGCATCAGGGAGTGGTTGCGCAAGCTGCACCTTTTGCCTACGCTGAAGTGGAAGACTTGCTTGCTAGTGCTCGTGCTAAGGGAGAAGAGCCGTTTTTGATTTTGCTGGATGAGATTGAAGACCCTCATAACTTGGGCTCCATCCTTCGTACAGCAGATTGCACCGGAGCACACGGTATTATAGTGCCGAAAAGGCGTTCAGCCGCTGTGACCGCAACGGTATCTAAAACATCGGCAGGTGCTGTAGAGTATGTGCCGGTGGCGCGGGTGAGCAATCTGGGACAAACCATTGACCGTCTTAAAGAAGAAGGTGTATGGGTAGTTGGCACGGATGTTACGGCGACTGATCCTGTCTTTGGGAATGGAGTATTCACGGGTCCCGTAGCGATTGTCATTGGTAACGAAAATAAAGGAATGGGCCGTTTGATCCGTGAAAAATGCGATGTACTCGTCAAGCTGCCAATGGCGGGACAAATTAATTCCCTCAATGCTTCTGTAGCTGCAGGGGTCGTTATGTACGAAGTCTTGCGCGGACGACAGGCACGGGGCTGACGATATGGCTGACACGCGGGATGTTCTGCTTGTGGACGGTTACAACATGATTGGAGCCTGGCCCGAACTTTCCGCACTGGTACAATCTGGTATGCAGGAAGCGAGGGACAGACTGCTTGAACGACTGGCGGATCATCAGGCGTATTCCGGCAGAAGAGTCATCGTCGTATTTGATGCTTACAGGGTGCCAGGATTAGGTAAGACCTTTGCCCAGAGTAAAGTCCAGATTTATTTTACGAGAGAAAAAGAGACAGCTGACGAATGCATCGAGCGACTGGTCCGTGAGCTGAGCAGCAAGAGAAGAAGTATTTACGTAGCAACAAGTGATCAGGTAGAGCAGCATGTCGCCTTTGGCCAGGGAGCACTCAGGGTATCGGCACGAGAATTGCTGATCGAGATTGAGGAATCTGAAAGGGAAGTTCAGAAGCGGATTGAACAGGATAATGCCAAATTGTCCCGTAACTCGCTGGATGCCAAGTTGAGTCCAGAGCTTCGGAAACTGTTTGAACGATGGAGGAGAGAGTGATCCAGTAATTGGTATGCTCTCCATTTTGAAACCATTGACAATTTTGTTAGCGCTCTTCTTTTTTAGGTTGTTGTGGTTGACGGTATCAGGTTACATCGCGTATACTTGTCGTATATTTGAGAGAGTAACGGGTACCTTGCGTTGCAGCCGGAGGGATTGTTAGTGAGTGTGGACCTCAAGGATATCATGTTGTCAAAGTTTGATTACAAAAATGATGAAGACATTGTCGGAGCAGTCCATGAAGGTGATGGGGAAGCGCTGGAGTTTCTGATTAACAAATACCGGAACTTTGTGCGGGCCAAGGCCAGATCCTACTTCCTGATTGGCGCTGATCGCGAGGATATTATTCAGGAGGGCATGATTGGTCTCTACAAATCTATTCGTGATTTTAAGGGAGACAAGCTTGCTTCGTTTAAGGCTTTCGCCGAATTGTGTATCACACGACAGATTATTACGGCAATTAAAACGGCTACACGACAAAAGCACATTCCTCTGAACTCTTACGTATCTCTGGACAAGCCCATCTATGATGAAGAGTCAGACCGGACGTTGCTCGATGTGATCTGCGGAACACAAGTAAGTGACCCTGAAGAGCTGATTATCAATCAGGAAGAGTTTGTGGGTCTTGAGGACAAAATGTCCGAGATTCTGAGCGAGCTAGAACGCAAGGTACTTATGTTGTATCTAGACGGACGTTCGTATCAGGAGATTGCTGAAGACCTGGACCGCCATGTGAAATCTATTGATAACGCGCTGCAACGGGTCAAGCGTAAACTTGAAAAGTATCTGGAAGTAAGGGATAGCTGAAAGTAGAGGCTGACAAAGAAAAGACTCGAGTTTGAGTCTTTTTTTATTCGTTTTGGGTAAGCTGTACAGGTTTATAAGTGTTGTAAATGATTTATACTAAAAAAGATGAATAATAGATATCGCTTTGTTTTTGAGGCAGTATTTCAGAGGACAGCTTCAAAGGATGGACAGATGTTAAAATGCACCACGACCGGGACTGCGAAATGTATGCAAACATTCGTTGACATGGAAAACCTCGTGTGATAAAGTGTTTTAGGTAGGCCTAAATTCGCGGTTTTTTTAGGATCAATTATGAGACTTCCGGTGTTGGATGTCTTCGGGAGGTGCACATCATGCGGGTAATTATTACTTTGGCTTGTACGAATTGCAAACAAAGAAATTACACAACGACGAAAAACAAGCGTAATCACCCCGACCGCATGGAGATGAAGAAATTCTGTAAGTCCTGTAACGAACAGACTTCTCATCGGGAAACCAGATAGTTTTTGGAGGTGTAGTCGGCGTGAAACGCAGTTTCAAGTCTCTGTTTTCCTTTTTCTCTGAAAGCTGGGCTGAACTCAAGAAAGTTCGCTGGCCCAATCGTAAAGAACTGACCAACTATACGCTGATTGTCGTAGGGACGATTGCGTTCGTCACGATTTATTTTTGGGTTCTCGATATCGGCATTTCCGCTGTGATCGAAGCGATTATCTAGGAAGGGTTCCAGGTGGCTTGATATGGAAAAAAGATGGTACGTCGTTCATACCTATTCAGGGTATGAGAACAAAGTCAAAGCCAATTTGGAAAAACGCGTTGAGTCCATGGGCATGGAAGACAAGATATTCCGTGTTCTTGTTCCTATGGAAGAAGAACTGGTAACCAAGGACGGTAAGAAAAAAACCGTTATGCGTAAAGTCTACCCTGGTTATGTCTTAGTCGAAATGGTCCAAACCGATGATTCTTGGTATGTTGTGCGCAACACACCAGGTGTTACGGGATTTGTAGGGTCGACAGGCTCGGGTTCCAAGCCGACGCCATTGCTTCCAGAAGAAGTTGAACAGATTCTGAAGCATATGGGCATGGTAGAGCCGAAACCGAAGATTGAATTCGATGTTAAGGAATCCGTGCGAATTAAAGTTGGTCCTTTTGCGAATTTTGTGGGCTCCGTGGAAGAAATTTTGGTTGAGAAGAGCAAGCTTAAGGTTCACGTCAACATGTTTGGACGGGAAACCCCGCTTGAGTTGGATTATACTCAAGTGGAGAAAATATAGATTTTTCTTACAGGTTTCTTGTGGGAGGATCGATAGGTCCGTCTACCACTATTGAGTCAAGGAGGTGTCATCCATGGCAAAAAAGGTAATTAAAATGGTAAAACTGCAGATTCCTGCAGGGAAAGCTAATCCAGCGCCTCCAGTAGGTCCAGCTTTGGGTCAAGCAGGTGTCAACATTATGGCATTCTGTAAAGAGTTCAATGCTCGTACTGCTGATCAAGCAGGCCTGATTATTCCGGTTGAAATTTCGGTATTTGAGGATCGTTCTTTTACGTTCATCACCAAAACTCCACCGGCTGCTGTCCTGTTGAAAGTTGCTGCTAAAATCGAAAAAGGTTCCGGTGAACCGAACAAAACGAAAGTTGCAACTGTAAATCGCGCTGCTGTACGTCAAATTGCAGAGCAAAAAATGCCTGACCTTAACGCAGCTTCCGTAGAATCGGCAATGCGTATGGTTGAAGGTACTGCTCGCAGCATGGGTATCACCATCGTAGATTAATTTTATTAATCTACGTGTGCCGGCAGTTTGACTGTCCGGCAAGTGTGGGAGGAATATCCGCTAATACCACATAAGGAGGAAAAGATAATGGCTAAACATGGTAAGAAGTACCTGGAAGCTGCTAAGCTGATTGACAGCGAAGCGACTTATGAGCCTTTGGAAGCCGTTGAACTGGTGAAAAAGGCTGCAACTGCTAAATTCGACGAAACCGTTGAAGCTGCAGTTCGTCTGGGCGTAGATGCTCGTAAACAAGACCAGGCTGTTCGTGGTGTTGTTGTCCTGCCGCACGGTACGGGTAAAACACAACGCGTTCTGGTATTTGCAAAAGGTGACAAAGTGAAAGAAGCGGAAGCGGCTGGCGCTGATTTTGTTGGTGATCAAGATATGATCAACAAAATCCAACAAGGCTGGTTCGAATTCGACGTCTGCGTTGCGACACCTGATATGATGAGTGAGGTTGGTAAACTGGGTCGTTTGCTCGGTGGTAAAGGTTTGATGCCTAACCCTAAAGCAGGCACAGTTACTTTCGACGTTGCCAAGGCTGTTCAAGAAATTAAAGCCGGTAAAATCGAATACCGTCTCGACAAAGCAGGTCAAATTCACGCACCAATCGGCAAAGCTTCCTTCAGTGCTGAACAACTGAACGAAAACCTTAAAGCCTTGATTGAAGCCTTGAACCGTGCGAAGCCAGCGGCTGCTAAAGGTGTATACCTGAAAAATATCGCTATTTCTTCGACTATGGGACCAAGTGCACGTGTGAACGCATCTGTTTACAGATAATATTTTGATTGACATATTCAATCAAAACTGGTATGCTGTAAAAGTTGTGAGTCCTTGTGACTGACCATTAAAGTTGAATATGCTTACCGTAGACAGTAGGTGCCTTCGGGCTTAATTTCCTACCGAGGTGTTATGATAGAACGTTTCATGTGACGGGCTTGTCCCGTCCATGTAGATTTATCAAGCCTTCGTACTCTACGGAGGCTTTTTTCATGCTCAGGAAAACGACTTTGGTAGATCACCAGAATGGGTGTTTCAAACAAAGTGGATAAATTGATCAGGAGGTGTACAGTTTGGCAAATGCAAAGGTGATTCAAGCAAAACAAGAAGCTGTTGAAGTTGTAGCTGCAAAATTGCGCGAGAGCGTAACAACTGTAGTTGCAGACTATCGCGGTCTGAATGTTGCCCAAGTAACTGAGCTGCGTAAGCAGCTTCGCGAAGCCGGAATCGAATTTCAAGTGCTGAAAAACACACTGCTCCGCCGTGCAACTGCGGCAGCAGAATTGACTGAACTGGACGCAGTATTGACAGGTCCTACTGCAATCGCGTTCGGCAAAGATGATGCAGTGTCTGCAGCTAAAATCTTGAACGATTTCGCTAAGAAAAACAATGCATTGGAACTGAAAGGTGCAGTTGTAGAAGGTCGTGTGATCGGTGTTGAGGAAATCAAAGCGCTGGCAGAACTGCCATCCCGCGAAGGTCTCCTTTCCATGCTCCTCAGCGTGCTTCAAGCTCCTATGCGCAACTTCGCGCTTGCAGTTAAAGCTGTTGCAGAAAAAGAAGAGCAAAGCGCATAAGTTAGGGATTAAACCTGCTGTATAGCAGTTAAGAACAAAAAAATACGAATTTAAATGGAGGTTCAACCATGAGTAAAGAGCAAATCTTGGAAGCAATTAAAGGTATGTCCGTATTGGAACTGAACGATCTCGTGAAAGCAATCGAAGAAGAATTTGGCGTAACTGCAGCAGCTCCAGTAGCTGTAGCAGGTGGCGCAGCAGGTGGCGCAGCAGAAGCTGAGCAATCCGAGTTCGACGTAATCTTGACAAGCGCTGGCGCTTCCAAAATCAACGTTATCAAAGCAGTTCGCGAAATCACAGGTCTTGGCCTGAAAGAAGCAAAAGAACTGGTTGACAACGCTCCAAAACCATTGAAAGAAAAAGTTGCTAAAGAAGAAGCTGAATCCATTAAAGCAAAATTGGAAGAAGCAGGCGCTTCTGTAGAAGTAAAATAATTGACTGCTCTCTAGCAGACAATGAACTAAAACAAACCCCTTGAGGTGATCTTCAAGGGGTTTGTTGCTGTAAAACGGTAATACCAACAGGTCTGAAATGGTATTGTAAAGGCTATGATGGTAGTACAACCAAAAGAGGTGGGCGTGAATGGCGGATCATTATTACTCCAAACGACCAGAGACAGCGCATGAACGACGGAGCCTTGAAACAGTACTGCGGGGGCGTTCGTATCGATTTGCCAGCGATTCAGGCGTTTTTTCAAAGCAGGGAATTGATTATGGGAGTCGTGTGCTGATTGAAGCCATGCAGCTTCCTGCACAAGCCTCGGTTTTAGATGTAGGATGTGGTTACGGGCCGATTGGTTTGGCGGCGGCAACGCTTGTCCCAGATGGGCATGTTACGATGGTTGATATTAACGAGCGAGCTGTACAATTAGCCATAGAAAATGCGGAACGTAATGGGATTAAGAATGTCACTATTAAACAAAGTGATTTGTTTGATGAAGTGCGGCATGAACGTTTTGATGTGGTCTTAACGAACCCTCCTATACGTGCAGGGAAGGAAACGGTGCATACCATTTTTGAGCTTGCGTATGAGCATCTAAACGAGGGTGGAGCTTTGTGGGTGGTCATTCAGAAGAAGCAGGGAGCCCCTTCGGCGAGCGCTAAAATAGAGAGTCTTTTTGGTTACGTAGAGGAAGTTACGAAGGATAAAGGGTATCGGATTTTGAAGGCTGAAAAAAAGTCTTAGAAAAATGCAATAGGACTATTGACTTGAATCCTCGGCTGTGATATCATTATAAAATGTCAGTATTAGGATGCCCTCCATGGCTTTAGTTTGTTGAAATGTCAATAGATTTATGCGTAGCAGGGTATAGTATTTATCTCTATTACGTATAATATAACCATTTTGGGCAAATCTACAAGTGATGAAGATCTTCCGGTAAGAGGATTCTGCAGATACGTCGCTCTTTTTTCGAATGCATTCGAGTAAGGGCTTTTCTGTATTTGTAAGATCGAATCTTTTGTATGTGTCTTATTATAAGGTCACAAACAGAGGTTCGCAATGTATTTTTAAAGTGAGTAGACATGAGGGGTGAGTTTAAGTTGGCAGGACATCTTGTTCAATATGGTCGACGCACTCGGCGCAGTTATGCACGTATTAATGAGGTACTCGAGGTTCCCAACCTGATTGAGATCCAACAAAAATCCTATGATTGGTTTTTGGAGGAAGGATTACGGGAAATGTTTCGGGATATTTCTCCAATTCAAGATTTCACAGGAAATCTGATTCTGGAGTTTATCGATTACTCTCTCGGAGAACCCAAATATACCGTTGACGACGCAAAAGAACGCGACGTTACGTATGCGGCACCGCTTCGGGTAAAAGTCCGGCTTATTAATAAGGAAACCGGGGAAGTAAAAGAGCAGGAAGTATTCATGGGAGACTTCCCGCTGATGACTGAAACGGGTACGTTTATTATTAACGGTGCGGAACGGGTTATTGTCAGCCAGTTGGTTCGCTCTCCCAGCGTCTATTTCAGCACAAAAGTCGACAAGAATGCGAAAACAACATACACCGCAACGGTAATTCCTAACCGGGGGGCTTGGCTCGAACTGGAGATGGATGCGAAGGATATTATCTATGTCCGGATTGACCGTACCCGTAAAATTCCGGTTACGGTGTTGCTGCGTGCACTTGGCTTTGGCACTGATGCTGAGATTCTGGATTTGCTCGGCAATGACGAATATATCCGCAATACACTTGATAAAGACAACACGGATTCCACGGAGAAAGCGCTGATTGAAATTTATGAGCGTCTTCGTCCGGGTGAGCCACCTACATTGGATAATGCAAAGAGCTTGCTTGTTGCACGCTTCTTTGATCCAAAACGTTATGATCTGGCCAACGTAGGCCGTTACAAAATCAATAAAAAGCTTCACATCAAAAACCGTCTGTTCAATCAACGCCTAGCTGAGACACTGATTGATACAACAACTGGTGAAATTATTGCTGAAGCAGGGCAAATGGTAGACCGCCGCTTGTTGGACGAGATTTTGGCACAACTAGAAGAGTCGGTTGGACACCGTACGTATCATGTTGCTAGTGGCGTATTGGAAAGCAATGATATTCCGCTTCAAACGATCGATGTATTCTCGCCAATCGAAGACGGTAAAGTGGTAAAACTGATTGCCAATGGAAATATCGATAAATCGGTTAAGAACATTACGCCTGCCGATATTATTTCCTCCATCAGTTATTTTATTAACTTGCTTCACGGAATCGGAAGTACGGACGACATTGACCATTTGGGTAACCGTCGTTTGCGTTCTGTAGGTGAGTTGCTCCAAAATCAGTTCCGTATTGGTCTGTCCCGTATGGAACGCGTGGTACGCGAAAGAATGTCAATTCAGGATGCTAATGTAATTACGCCACAAGCGCTGATTAACATACGTCCGGTCATTGCGTCGATTAAAGAGTTCTTTGGTAGCTCTCAGCTGTCTCAGTTCATGGATCAGACAAACCCGCTTGCTGAACTAACACACAAACGTCGTTTGTCTGCACTCGGACCCGGCGGTTTGACGCGCGAACGCGCGGGCATGGAAGTACGTGACGTCCATCCGAGTCACTACGGCCGTATGTGTCCTATCGAGACACCAGAGGGACCAAACATTGGTTTGATCAACTCTTTGTCAACTTTTGCACGTATCAACGAATACGGATTTATCGAAGCTCCTTATCGCTGGGTAGATCCGAAGACTGGAAAAGTTACAGATCAGATTGATTACCTGACTGCTGATGAAGAAGATAACTACATCGTTGCTCAGGCAAATGCGGAATTGACGGAAGAAAACACCTTTAAGGATGAAATCGTTATTGTCCGCTATAACAAGCAGTCTGATAACATTATTCCAATGGCAAGTAGCCGTGTCGATTACATGGACGTATCGCCTAAACAGGTTGTATCGGTCGCAACCGCTCTGATCCCGTTCCTGGAGAATGATGACTCGAACCGTGCACTGATGGGTTCCAACATGCAGCGGCAGGCTGTCCCATTGCTGATTCCGAAAGCGCCTTTGGTAGGAACAGGGATGGAACATAAGTCTGCAAAAGATTCCGGTGTGTGCGTTGTGTCCAAGTACAACGGGGTGATTGAACGTTCTTCGGCTAACGAAATTTGGCTGCGTCGTATTGAAACAGTAGATGGCGCTGAAGTCAAAGGCGATATTGTTAAGTATAAATTACACAAATTTATGCGTTCTAACCAAGGAACATGCATCAACCAGCGTCCAATCGTAAATAGA
>NZ_JCAJRU010000108.1:0-15930 GCF_059447605.1 Paenibacillus sp. N119s
TGAAAAGAATACTCGCAATTCTCATGATCAATATATTTATTGTGATGGTCGGCGTTGGTTTGATTACCCCTATTCTGCCGGAACTAATCATTGAATTTGGTGCCAGTGGGCGGGCCATCGGTTTATTGGTAGCAGCCTATGGCATAACGCAATTCCTGCTCTCGCCCATGACTGGGCAGCTGTCTGATCGATATGGGAGAAAAGTTTTTATCGTCGTAGGTGTCATTGTTTTTGCTGTAGCTAAATTTATGTTTGCAGTTGGAGATGAGCTGTGGATGCTGTATACCTCAAGACTTCTGGAAGGAGTGGCAGCAGCCCTGATTATTCCGCCCATGATGGCATATGTAGCAGATATCACCACAACCGAAGAACGTGCCAAAGGGAATAGTCTACTAGCAGCAGCGATGTCATTTGGATTTGTTATTGGTCCAGGACTTGGTGGCCTTCTTGCAGCTTATGGAACGAGAGTGCCGCTGTATACAGCAACAGGTGCGGCTATGATTGCAGTTATTTTTTCAATTGTTTGTTTACCTGAAAGTTTATCCAAAGAACAAATGAAGGCAGCACGGGCAACAATTCATCAAAGAGAGTCTATTTTCAAACAGTATGCAAGGTCTTTAAAGTCAAAATATGCGATATTCTTTGTCATTGTCCTGGTGATGACTTTTGGACTCGCTAACTTTGAATCCGTTCTTGGCTTATATGTAACGAACCGCTTCCAATTCTCACCGCAAAATATTTCAATCCTTCTGACCGCAGGGGCTGTGATCGGTGTCGGTATGCAAGCATTGGTTGTTGCTAAAATGATCAAGCAGTTTGGTGAAAAAAGGTTGCTCAAAGGCTCGCTTCTCTTCACCTCTGCTGCTTATATTTTATTTCTCTTCGCCAAAAACTTTTGGAGTATCTTTCTTGTGACTTCCCTTATTTTCTTTGCCACAGCTACGCTTCGTCCAGCTCTAAATACACAATTGTCGAAGATGGCAGGCAATGAGCAGGGATATGTAGCTGGTATAAATAATGCCTATATGAGTGTCGGGAATATTTTAGGTCCCACTCTAGCGGGTTTTTTATTTGATGCGAATATGTTCGCTCCATTTTTAACAGGCTGTTGTATTCTCTTGATGACCTTCTTAATTACATTAAAAATGAAAGTAAAATAAAAGAGGATCACTGATGAAAAAAAGGCAGCTACTGACCTGGGGGCGTTATTTTTAACCCCCGGCTATAGCTGCCTGTCTGTTCAGTTTATTCCGTTTCCCCACTCAGTCGATCCAGAAACTGGATAGCCCGTGGACTGGTAGGCTGCTCCAGCACCTGATATGGCGTACCCTGCTCAATGATTACGCCCTGATCCATTAAGATTACATGGTCCGCAACCTCTGCCGCAAATTTCATTTCGTGGGTGACAATAACCATCGTCATCCCTTCGGCAGCCAATTGCTTCATGACCTTGAGCACCTCACCTACCAATTCGGGATCAAGAGCAGAGGTGGGCTCGTCGAACAAAAGCACCTCTGGTTCAACCGCCATTGCCCGGGCAATACCGACTCGCTGTTGTTGTCCTCCCGACAATTGATGTGGGTAGGATTCGGCTTTCTCAGCCAAACCTACCTTCTTCAGCAGCTCCAATGCCCGTTTGCGCGCCTCGTCCTTGCTCTTTTTCTGAACCGTGACTTGCCCCTCCATCACATTTTGTACGGCAGTCATATGCGGAAATAGGTTGTAGGATTGGAATACCATCCCTGTCCGCTTACGCAGCGCCAAAATGTTTTCTTGCCGAAGCTTCGTTCCTTTCGCAAAATTCAGGGCAATATCACCTACCTGAATTTCTCCTTGGTCGGGAACCTCCAGCAAATTCAAGCAGCGTAAAAGCGTTGTTTTACCCGAACCGGAAGGACCGATAATCACGAGCACTTTCCCTTTATCCAAGGTCACGTCAATCCCCTTAAGCACTTCCAGCGAGCCGAACGACTTGTGTATATTCCGAATTTGGATCACCGGTACAATCTCCTTTATCTAACGGAAAAACGGCTCAGGCGCTTTTCCAAATAATTTTGCAGCACAGTCAATATCGTGCTAAACAGCAGGTAAATAACTCCAGCCTCAGTATACACTAGCAACGGTTCGTAGGTGGTAGCTACAATCTGATTAGCCGTTCTGAACATTTCCACATAGGTGATAGTGGCAGCCAGTGAGGTATCCTTTACCAAGCTGATGAATGAATTGGCCAGCGGAGGTACGGACACTCGGGAAGCTTGAGGAAGCACGATCCGCCGCAGCACTTGCCAGCGTGTCATCCCCAAGGAATATCCCGCCTCCCACTGCCCCTCCTGAATGGAAATAATAGCCGCACGCATAATTTCAGAGCTGTAGGCCCCAACGCTAAGCGTAAATCCGATCACGGAAGCAATAAAGGGGTCCAGTGTAATACCCACAGAAGGTAAACCGTAGAAAATAATATACAATTGCACCAGCAAAGGAGTTCCTCGAATCACCCATACATAGAAGCCGAAAATCAGCTTGAGTATTCTCCATTTGGACAACCGGGCGAGTGCAGTGATCAGCGCTAGCACCAGTCCCAGAGCAAATGAGATCAGGGTGAGCGGAATCGTAAAAGAAACCCCTGCTTTTAGCAGAGGCAATAATGAATCCATAATAATTTGTATTTGGCGATCATCCATTGTACAGACATCCTTTAAAAAGAAGGTTTGGTCTTCATTTATTATTTGGAAACGTCGGCTCCGAAATATTTCTCGGAAATTTTCAAGTACGTACCGTCAGCCTTCATATCAGCCAATGCTTTGTTGACTGCCTTGATCAAATCTTCGCTGCCTTTATTAAATACAGCTGCACTGTGTGACGCATCCGCAGATTCGTCCACCTTTTTGATCGGAGCATCAGGCTTTTGCTTTTTCAGATCGAGATAGGATAATCCGTCGTTGACGGTTGCGTCTACCCGTTTGGAAGTGAGAAGGTCAATAGCTTGGTTGAAGCCTTCGGTTGCTACAATTTCCGCCCCGTTGCTTTTCGCGATTTGAGTCAGGTTGCTGGTCAAGGATTGTCCTGCCTTTTTACCTTTTAGATCAGCAAATTTGTGGATGTCAGTATTATCTTCACTCACGATCAGAACCGCCTTGGAGACGATGTACGGATCGGAGAAATCATATTTTTGCTTACGCTTATCTGTAATGGAAACTTCATTGAATACCGTGTCAAACCGCTTGGAGTTCAAGCCTGCAAAAATGCCGTCCCATTGTGTCTCGATAAATTCCGGTTGCACCCCCAGACGCTTACTTACTTCAGTTGCAATATCAACATCAAAGCCTGTCAGTTTTCCAGCAGCATCATGGTACGTAAACGGAGCATAGGTACCTTCCGTACCGATTCTCAGCTTGCCACTCGCTTTGACAGATTCAAGAGTTGCCGCAGCAGTTGTATCTGCTTTTCCATTATTAGAACCGTTCTCTCCCGTAGATGCATTGTTCGTGCTAGCGCCTTTATCATTGTTGCCGCAAGCCGAAACAAGCAATGCCATCACGATGAGCACAATCGGTAAAAAATTAAGTTTTCTCATGTTATCCACACTCTTTCCTTTTTCTTGATAACCTAACGCAGGCTGGTCATTGAATAGTACATCATTCATTTTCACACGTCAATGCTTTTACCCAATAATCCCTATCCAAAAGGTTTGTTATATTGTTTTTATCATGCAATACGATTCTAGGTTGACTCAATCATAGGTAGACTATTCATTTTCGCTCTCTTCGCAGTAACTTTTTGTGTACCATTACATAAGAGATTTCGTATAATAGGTTTTAATATGCAGATTAGAAATATTTACCGGAGTGTGATCATGGATACCCAAAATTCAACTTTATCCCCCGAAGGAAGGCACTCAGCCTGGGCTACCTTTACTTCACCATTAAAGCAGTCCAAAGCGTTCACCCTCTTGTGGCTTGGACATTGGATCGCTATGTTAGGGAGCTCCGTCACGACAGTCATTTTGCCACTGGTTATCTATTCTCTGACAGGCTCGACCACCATCATGGGACTGGCGATGACGGTTTATATGCTGCCAAACGTACTTATTCTTCCTTTCGCAGGAATGATTGTGGACCGAATTGACCGGATTCGTCTCCTTTTGTTCACGAATATCGCCCGCTTTGGTCTGATGTTCGTTGCAGCTGTGCTGATGTTTACGGGCGGAATGAAATTGCCGTTTCTATTCATTGGCCTTGCATTGTACGGATTGATGGATGGTATCTTTAATCCGGCTTATTCGGCCTTACGGGCACAGATTTTCACGCCCGACATCCGCAATGCTGCCAATGCGCTAAGTCAAATCAGTATACAAGCCGTTCGTTTACTCGGTCCTCCGTTAGGAGGCTTTATTGTATCCTTTTCCTCCCCAGGTGTCGGCTTTGGACTGGATTCTATCGCTTATCTGGTATCCTTCTCTTGTTTTTGGATGCTAAGCGCTCATTTGGCCTCCGTCATTGGCAACCGTCAATCCGATTCAGAACAGGAGGATCAGGGTGGACAACATTTTCTCAAGGATTTTATAGCAGGCTTCGCTATTCTCAAAAGCCATCCTTGGCTATGGATCACGATTCTTGCCTTTTCCTTCATTAATATTTGTTATTCCGGTATTATCACTGTACTCATTCCGTGGCTGTTCAAGGTTCATCATGGCTATAATCCAGTCGTATATGGCACGGCAATGGCAAGCAGTGGTATTGGTGCCATGCTGGGAGCCTTTGTGTATGGATCACGCAAGCATTGGAAGCACCGCGGCCTGCTCGCTTACTTAGGAGCTTTTGTCAGCGGTCTTGCCTTGCTGCTGTTGTCTATAGTCACCTGGATGCCAGGATTGATTCTAAGCATGATGCTCGAAGGATTTGGCATTATGATCTTTGCGATTATCTGGGAGACAAGCCTGCAGGAACTAGTTCCCGCTGAATCCTTTGGACGTGTAGCGAGTCTGGATCTGATGTTCTCCTTTGCACTGCTTCCTGTTGGCTATCTGGCCGTAGGTGCCGTGGCGGACAAGCTTGGTGGGATCCTTACCATTGCCATGTTTGCAACCATTGGCATGTGTATCGTATTGGGGGTTCTAATTGTTCCTCATATCAGGCGTTTTCAATAGGAAACCATGTAAACTCTTCGCAAAAAAAGCTGCTCCCACAGGTTCATCTTGTGAACCTTGCAGAAGCAGCTTTTTCCATTTTGCCTGCGCCCCATAGGGGGCACGTCTATTCACTGATTCGTAAAGTTAGCCTCTGCTCCGTCCAACGGAACGGAAGATCAAGCTTACAATTACGACCAGCACAATCGCACCAATTAATGCAGGAACGATGTAGAACGATCCGATTTCAGGACCCCAGTCTCCCAGAATCAAGCTACCCAACCATCCACCGATAAAACCAGCGATGATGTTACCAATCACACCACCCGGAACATCACGACCTGCGATAATTCCTGCCAACCAACCAATAATACCACCAACAATCAATGCCCATAACCAACTCATTTTGCGTCACCTCGTTTTAGTTTTTATCGTTGTGTTCTATTATTAACCACTCGAACTCCTTTTGAATACACAGAGACCGATTGGTTAATATTACCACTCAATGGAACGCTGATTTGGGGGCTCGATACCATCCTACGTTCCCCCCAAACTATTTATGCTCTTTGTGTGGAAAGTGTGTCTCCTATCCGTTTTATCCTTGTATTCCTGCCTTTTTTGTGCCATCCTCACATTATGGCTTCATTGAAGTCACTTCATGCATAAGGTACAAAAATAACAGATTAGAAGGAGTGACTCCATTGGAGTGTCGAGTAGGATGTGCCGCGTGTTGCATTGCCATTACGATTTCTTCCCCTATTCCCGGCATGCCAGATGGAAAACCCGCTGGTGTTCCTTGCCCTCAGCTCACGCCCGACTATCGTTGCCAATTATTCGGCAAACCTGAGCGACCTGCTGTATGCAGTGGCTTTCATGCTGATGAGGATACATGCGGAGACACTAATGAACAAGCATTTGAGCTGCTGAGAGAGCTGGAAAAGTCCACTTTACCAAGTAAAGCATAAGGCGAACTCATTCGATATGAAGGAGAATTTTTGATTATGAATGTTATTGAAAAAAGAATTGCCGAATTGAAGCAGTATGATCCTGATCTTACCACCCCTAAAGATATGGATTTATTCTGGGACAAAACACTGAAAGAAGCTCAAGCCAAACCTGTACGTGCGTTCAAAACGCCCATAGAAACACCGTACCCTCATATGATGGCCTATCGGGTTACTTTTGAGGGGGTCGATGAAACGCCTCTGCATGCCTGGTATGTTCGCCCCCGATTTGCTGGAGATCAAAAGCTGCCGTGCATCGTTCTATTTCATGGCTACACAGGCGGAAAAGGCTATCCTGAAGATTATTCATCCTGGCTAATGCTGGGCTTTGCTGTATTGGCAGTAGATGTCCGTGGTCAGGGAGGAGAAACGGGAGATCATCGGAAAGACCCCCACGGGACAGTTAAAGGTTGGGTCACAAAAGGAATATTGGACAAGGATACCTGCTACTACAAAACGATTACAACCGATGCCCTTAGAGCTGTAGATTGGGCGGCGGAGCAGTCCGATGTCGACTCGGCTAAAATCGCCATTAGCGGCGCGAGCCAGGGCGGTGGGCTTGCATTAATGGTGGCTGCGCTCAGCGATAAAGCTGCAACTACAGTAGCAGACATTCCCAATATGTGTCATATGGATTTTGGTATGATGAATTCTACCAGTTCACTGACTGAAGCTGCCGAATTTGCAAACCGCTTTCCTGAGCATTTAGAGCAGGTACTACATACATTAAGTTATTTTGACGTGATGAATTTGGCTCATCGCATTCGTATCCCGGTCATGGTATCTGTAGGATTGAAAGATACAGTGTGTATGCCAGAGACGATTTTCGCCGCTTATAACCGCATTCAATCATCCAAAACGATTGAAGTTTATCCGTTCACCGGACATTGGGTTGAAGGTTTCCACAGACGCAAGACGGCTGAATTTTTAGTTCAAACTCTCGCATTACATTGAGTTGACGGTTTCCTTCGGTTTCGGTGCATAAAAAAAGAAAGAACACCACGCATCCATCTGCGCAATGTTCTTTCTACTGCATCGAAGCAAGTCCGCTTCTAAAAACAAGAGACAAAAGACAAACTCCTATGGCACTCACAACAAAACACCTCTACCAGGTTTACGATGCAGTTCGCTGTTCTGCTGCCGAATCCTCTGTCCATTTTCTCACCCAAACAAAATCCATAATCATTAGACCAAACGGAATGAAGGAGGCAAACATAATAAAAAGAGGTCTTCGTATAGACCAATGCAATGCGGTTTTTCCATAGATCAAAGCAACGAGGAGCAACAGAAAGCTTACCCGGTATATGTTACCAATCACCATAACCGCCTGGGTCATGCCCGCAGCTTGCAGCGGCTGATGGGTGAATAGTATCGCCAAATACGCTATAGCTTGAATCCAGAGCATGAGCCGTACACGCCCCAAAGGTGTTCTTAACACAAATTCAATCCCCTCTCCATGAGCAGGGATGTTCTCTCATCCCTTATGCATCTTTTATTATAACGAAAAGATCCTCAAACTCCAACCTATCCATTTTGGGTTTTGACCTAATGATTTGTGTCTGATACAGTTGTGTAAGAGGTGATTGCAAAATGCTTAAACTGGGTATACTGGACCAGTCTCATATTCCTGAAGGCGGTACCGCTCAAGATGCATTATCTAATACAACCCATTTAGCACGTGAAGCTGATCAACTAGGGTACAGCCGTTATTGGGTATCCGAGCATCATGCGTCCAAGACACTAGCGCACTCCAGCCCCGAGGTGCTGATCGCGCATTTGGCTGCTCATACATCGCGCATTCGTGTGGGTTCAGGCGGGATTATGCTTCCACACTATAGCGCATATAAAGTAGCTGAAAATTTCCGCTTGCTGGAAGCGCTCCACCCAGGACGTATTGACTTGGGAATAGGGCGTGCTCCAGGCGGCTTGCCACTGGCTACCCGCGCTTTGCAGGAAGGGAAATACCAAGCTGTCGAACAATATCCGCAGCAGATTTTAGATTTAATAGACTACTTCCATGATTCGGTGCCTGACAATCATCGGTTTGCCGGTCTTCACGCCTCCCCGATGATATCGACCGTTCCTGAATTATGGCTACTTGGCTCCAGCGGAGAGAGTGCCAGATTGGCCGCGATGATGGGCGCCTCCTATGCCTTTGCCCAATTTTTTGGTACTCCGGGCGGCATAGAAGCTACTGCGCGTTATCACGAGCAATTCATGCCTTCGATTTTAGGAGAGAAGCCCCGCTCCATGGCAGCAGTTACAGTAGCCTGCGCTGAAACCGAAGAGGAAGCTGAACAGTTGGCGTCCAGTGCTAGTTTGTATTTCCTTTTACTCATGCAGGGTAAAGAAATGAGTTCTCTCCCGTCGGTGGAAACAGCCATGTCCTATCCATATACGGAATTTGATCGTGAGCGGCTGCGTCAGTCCGCAGCATCGCGTGTTGTGGGTACACCTGAACAGTGTAAGGAACAACTGCTGAGACTGGCTGAGCAGTATCGTACTGATGAGTTACTGATCGTTTCATCGATTCATGACTTTGATAAGCGTGTTCAGTCCTATCGGCTGCTGGCCAAAGCTTTTAATTTGGTATAAACAGAAGGTTGAACTAAGGCTAATTTTCAGCACATTAAAACCCCCGCCTGCCTATAATGGCAACAGCGGGGGTTTGTTGTAGAGGATCGGTTCATTAGAACCAACCCATCCGTACTATAGAAGTAGTGTAGACACCACTAAAGTTTAATGCCGTATGGTACTTTGGTAGTATATACCATACACCAAAGGCGTACACACTGTACTTCATATCTTCAAAAGACCGCAACCAAAAGTCCTATATATCTTATTCGTTCAGTAGTTAGTAGTAGCTACAGCATATCCTAGGGTTCCATGCCCCATACCAGCTTACCTTGCTGATATACGGTGCCGTGGTCCCAGTCTGCAAATGCTGTTTGGGTTGCTCTATAGGAGTAATCGTTAGTCTCATCAAAATTGCTCCAATTCGCCGCGTGAATACGAGATTGAATTTCTCCGGTTTCGCCGCCGGGCTGAATCGTTCCCGCTCCATCTGTGAAAGAAATCTCCACATATTTATCAGCCTTGGACTTCGGATTTGGCAAAGTTACAAAAGTCGCTTTTACCTTTTCATTACCAATCTTGGCCCAATCTACAAAAAACTGCTGAGCTTGTTTGCTCTCATCTGTGTAATAGTAGCGAATTTTCAGGTCACTCAACTTCACAGTTGTTTTTCCGGTATTTTTGATATTAAATTGAGGCCGGATTGCATTATCCTTGGCGTTCGTGTCATCGGTGCGATATTGAAGCACAATCCCTTCATTATTACCGCCTGGTGTACTTCCACTGTGATCGCCACCGTTATTTCCACCATTGTTATTACTACCATTGTTGCCATCTCCGCCGCTATTCCCGCCGTTGCTTCCTCCACCATGATTGCTGGAGCCTTCCAGAATCGCCTGTTTTACAAATTTGCCGGAAACCGTTAATTGTGAATCAGGCCATCCACCCTTGCGGTCGGCACCAGGCAACAGGGCAGCAGAGGTCTCATTTTTGTCGGAAAGCGACCAATTGGCCCAACTGATTTTGCGACTGGCCATAAAATCAGTCCATACTTTGGATTCATTCAGGAACGGACCACCGTTACCCGAAGCGTCACTTGTACCCCACTCGGTAGCAAAAATGCCTACACCTTTGTTCAGGGCATAATCAATCCGATCACGTAAAGATTGTCCATGTGTACCTGCATAGAAATGCACGGTATATATTGTATTTTTATCTGGAAGCGGATGGTCTGCTGCATCTTGTACATCCTGGCTCCAGGTACCTGTTCCTACAATAATAATATTATCCGGATCCTTAGCGCGGATCACCTGAGTTACCTCAGATGCATAAGGCCGGATTTGATTGTTCCAGTTCACATTCCCATTTGGCTCATTAGCGAGTTCATAGATAACGTTGGGCAAATGACCATACTTGGTGGAAAATTCATTAAAGAAAGCTTTCGCTTCATTTTTATGAATGTTCGGATCGCCATCAGAGAGAATGTGCCAGTCAATAATGACGTACAGACCCAGTTTCTGTGCTGCCTCAATCGCTTCATTCACTTTGTTTTTCAATGAAGGGTTGGCAATATATCCGTTTTCTTCAGTGTACAATGCAACTCGAAATACGGAAATGCCCCAATCGTCCCGCAACCATTTCATGGTATCCTGATTTACCAGATCCCCAAACCACTGTACGCCATGAGAACTAATACCTTTGAGCTGTACAGGTTGTCCATTTTTATCCACCAGTTTACCGTTCTTTACTGAAAGTTGTCCGTAACGTTCCACAGGGGTCGTCCCGGCCGCCGCTGCTGTTTGTGCATTCCAATTGAATCCATTCGTTAATGTTAATAGCATCACTGCTGTTAATAGTACTGCTACTCTTTTTGCGATCCTTGGCAGGACCCATTGCCTGTTCATCATTTACACGTTCCTTCCTTTTTATAAAGTAGATGAGATTTATCAGTGCGTTGTTCTCTGCTTTTTTACCCCCTCCTTTATACAATAAGAGGATCAGGTCCAACATTCGCTGTCACTTACCTGTATATGGATGCTACTACTATTATAGTTATTTCTATATTGTATTACGACTTTATCTCAGAAAATGAATAGGAAGTCACGGTTTTGGGATTATGTATCCCTTGGTTGGCTACTGTAGAGTACTAAAGGGACAAAAGCCTCATGACCTATCGGAAAATTTGGATAATATCGGATGGTTAAATGGCTAAAAAAAGACTGCTTCCCGATGCCTAAGCCCGGTACAGCAGTCTTGTCATGATCTTATATGTGATCGAATAATGTAAAAATATCGTCTTATCGTGTGATGTCCCTATTACCCCTTAGCGGCAGCTTGAGGTTCTTGGGTCGCCTGATCTTCGTTCATCTCGCCGCCATCCGTCGCTTGATCTGTCAGTACAGTCTCAGATGAGTTACCCATTACCTCGTCTATAAGTTGTAGCCAAGGTTCTTCACTTCCTCCACAGCTCTCAATATCACCGAGCAGGGATTCTAGTGTGGTTCCTTCTTCTGGCAAATCAATAACTAAACTGTCTTCGTCAACTTGGATGGTGCAGCAGGTTTTCATTGTAAATCCCTCGCTTAATTCTTATTTGAGCACGCAGTACGCTTGCTCAGATGGGATAAACTCCCTCGGATTCACGGATAAGCCCTTTGAATCCGTCTGAAATTATAACGCTAATGCACCCCAATTGCAATGAACAAACCTTGAATTTTTAAGAATTAGCGAGTATAGAAGAACGAAGGGTTCATGGCAGTAATTTGGATATATAGACAATCAGCCCAAACATTCAGCAAGCTCTGTAAAAATTACTCCAAGCGCATAAGCCCCCGCATCTGGATAACCAAGACTTCTCTCTCCGACCGCTCCGGCACGTCCCATACGTGCCACGATGTCTTCTGTCTTTTTGGCCCCCAGTACAGCAGCTTGAGCACCTCGTACAAAGGCTGCCTTCACGTCAACATTTGATTTCGCGCTCTCTATCCAGCTATCGGCACAGGGCACTAATGCATCAATAAGCGTTTTATCACCAACGACGGCTCCTCTCCCGAAAGAACGTTCACCTGTCGATTGAATGCCTTGCACCGCAGCCTGCATCATATCTGCGAATTCGGCAACGGTCAGTTCGCTTCGATCGCCTGCAGATCGTGCCGCCGCGCGAAATGCCGAACCCCAGATTGGACCCGAAGCCCCACCACAGTATTCCATGATGACGAGCGAGCATGAATGTAGAAAGGTTCCCATCGTCAAAGATTCTTGGTCCAGGATGTCTCTCCATTCCCGTTTCAGCTGACGAAATCCCTTCGCCACACTCATGCCAAAGTCGCCGTCGCCTGCATGAGAATCAAGCTCGCAGAAAGGCACCTCATTCTTGATGATAACCGCACTCATTTTGTCAACCAGATAGATTAGATTGTTCAATGTAACCTTGTTATTCTCAATAGCCGCAAAATCAGGGGCGGTTTCCACCTCGAAAGATACCTGCCGATTTTCGTCTGCTACAGTTGAAAGATCCGTGAATTCAACGTGATCTACAGGTCCGGTTACCTTGAACGCAGGCGCGCTGCTTTCCTGGGAAAGTAGCGTTTTCAGTTCGTCGTCCAGCTTCATGATCGAAACTGAGATGCCCGCCATATCGATACTCGTCATATAATTGTTGACGAAAGCTCGATTGGTCTTGACCCCCTTCGCTGCTAGTTTGCGAGTGACCGCATAGTTGAAAAGGTACAGTTCTTGCAGAGGGGTACCTCCAAAACCATTTATCAGCAGAGCGATTTCCCCGCTGAATCCGTTTTCGATCTGCATGTCTCGAAGGAGATCACTTACCATTCTGTCTGCCAGCGTATCCGCATCCGTCAGCTTTTCGCGTCTGATACCAGGCTCACCGTGGATGCCGACGCCGTACTCCATTTCATCATCCCCAAGCTCAAACGTTGGCGAGCCCTTCGCCGGCACGGTACATGACGTCAAGGCGAATCCGATACTACGTACATTGGCCGCTGCTTTCTCGGCCACTGCTTTGACTTCCGCCAGACTACGGCCCTCTTCAGCCGCTGCACCCGCGATCTTATGCACAAGTACCGTACCTGCTACACCGCGCCGCCCAACCGTGTATAGGCTGTCTTCTACAGCGATGTCGTCTTCAACCTTTACATAATCCACTTCCAGACCGTCTTCAGCAGCGAGATGAGCGCCGTTTCTAAAGTTCATGATATCACCACTGTAGTTTTTGATAATCAGCAGTGTGCCTTTTTTCCCAGCTGTTGCTCGGATGGCCTGATACACTTGAATTTGCGAAGGAGAGGCAAAGACATCACCACAGACGGCTGCATCGAGCATCCCTTTGCCAACAAAGCCGGCGTGTGCAGGCTCGTGCCCACTGCCGCCGCCGCTGATGAGCGTTACTTTCTCCGTGTTCAGTTCCTTTTTCTTGAGTACTTTATATTTGGGCAGGAATTCCAACTCCGGATGTGCGAGCGCAATACCGCTGCACATCTCAAGGACCAAGTTCTCCGTACGGTTGATGACTTTTTTCATACTACTTTACCTCCGCTTTGTATTGGCTGCCGATTCGATCGGCCGCAGCAATGGCCGCCGCAACCTGCTCCACCGTGATCGGAAACGGCATCGCATGAATCGATTCCTCCTCAATGCAGGCCTTGGCAGCCACTTCCATCAGTTCTTCCGGGCTGATGTGATCCACGCCGATATCAGCCAGGCAGACTGGCAAACCGACAGTTAGACAGAAATCTAGCACCTGATGCAATTCCTCTGTCGGTGCGTTTTCGAGCACCAGCTGTGCGATCGTACCGAAGGCGACTTTCTCTCCATGGTAATAGTGGTGCGTACCTTCCAAAATAGTGAGTCCATCATGAATCGCATGGGCCGCAGCAAGTCCGCCGCTTTCGAAGCCAAGGCCTGAGAGTAAAATATTAGTTTCAACGATATTTTCGAGTGCTTGTGTAACTTGATTTTCATCGCATGCCGCTTTGGCTTTGGCGCCATCTTTTAAGAGCATTTCATAACATAACGTTGCAAGTGCCATCGCGGCATTCGTCCCTACGGCTGGAGCACACTGACCTTCGCGTACTCCGTTAGGTAGTCCGGCGTTAACCCTGGAGTAAGAACGGGAGGTCGCACGGGCTTCAAAGTAAGTCGAAAGTGCATCCCCCATACCTGATACGAGGAATCGGGTTGGTGCATTAGCGATTACAGTGGTGTCGACTAATACGACACTTGGGCTTTGTTTAAAATAAGCGTAATCGTCAAAGGCGCCTTCCGGGGTATAAAGAACGGCCGAATGACTTGTTGGCGCATCCGTCGCAGCAATCGTCGGACAGATAATAAGCGCTTCCCCTTGTGCCACACATTTCGCTGCATCAATCGCTTTGCCACCACCGAGACCAACGATGCAATCACATCCATTCGCAGTGGCGATTTCCTGAAGTCTAGACACTTCCTGTCTGGAACACTCACCCATAAAACCGCTTTCAACAAAGGTTACGTTATACTTTTCCGTAGTGGAATCAAGCTTATCTTTCACCCGTGCCACATCAGCAGGATGCGCGATCAGTAAAGCAGATTTGCCGAAGGTGCTCACATAGTAACCCAAATTCAACAATTCGTTTTCACCTTGTACATATTTGCTTGGGCTAATAAATGCTTTTCTCATCTATAATTCCTCCCTTTATTGTGTTGGTTTCGTTCTGAATTAAACTATAAACGAACCGTGTAAACTTTACATTGGAGGAATCAAGGAATATATTATAATCTGCAATCGTATTTTTTTGCACTGAAGAATGCAAATTGTACTTTCTTGTTGTTGCTTACAGGATAATTTACCACTAAGGGATGAGAAGCTTGATACGCGAACATTTGAGCATCCAGAAAATCTTTGACTTGAAAAAGTGGGAGCAGTTGCAGGATTCATTGGCATCCGTTACCAAATTGGCCATTCTCACCGTCGATTATAGAGGAAATCCCGTTACCAGCCACAGCCAATGCCAATCGTTCTGCAAGAAGGTTCGCCAAGATGAGAATCTCCTTCCTTATTGCCAAAAATGTGACTCTCGTGGTGGACTTGAGGCCGTGCGTTCTAACAAACCTTACATTTATCTCTGTCATTATGACATCGTTGACATCGCGGTACCGATCATTATCGACGATAAGTATATCGGCGCCGTCATGGCAGGCCAGGTTCGCCTAGCCGATCCTTCGAGCGCTTTACATTTGGAACAGATCCTCACGTCCAAAAATGAAAAGCTGTACAGCTCCAAATGGGAGGAACTTAAGGACTACTACGCCGATCTGCCGACAATGACCTATCAGGAAATTCAGATGATCTCCAACATGTTATCCTTATTATGTAATTATATTGTTGAAGAAGCGATGAACAAAAATCTTCTCGCGGAAATGTTTGAAAAGGCTTCGGCCATCCAGTCCACTCCGCAGTTATCCGAGATCCTTCCTGGCTACTCGCTGAAGCATATCGAAAGCCTTAAGAAAGAAATGAATAATATCTTAGCAGATGCCTATCTGAACTTCTCAGGGGATGAGGATATTCTGTGCGGAAATCCTGTACTGAAATCCGCCTTTGAATATATTTATGAGCACAAGGGTGAAAATTTTTCTCTAAAAGCCATGGCTGACTTGTGTCACATTAGTCCAAGCTATTTTAGCCGGCTGTTTGCCAAAGAAACGGGCGAAAATTTCTCCAGCTATCTTTCCCGCCTGAAGATGAAATGGGCGAAGCAACTGCTCGAAGCTACAGATATTCCGGTATCACAGATCAGTAGCGAGCTGGGTTTCAATGAGCCGGGGTATTTTATTAAAATATTCAAAAAGTATGAAGGCACGACACCTGCGGTGTACCGAAAGTATTACAAGGGATAAATAAACGAAAAAACAGATGATTCATGGGTCTTGTCATCACCAGAATCATCTGTTTATATTGGTCTTGGCTAAGCTACATAATCTGTGTGTACTGATCAGACTGCCTGAGCCCGAGCCAAATCGGTAAGAATGGCATGAGAATGAAGAATAGCAAAACGTTTATTATCCAATTTATAAATTTGCTTTTTCCCATCATCATGAACGGACATCTATATTCCCCTACTTATAATGGCGTGTTTTCTTTATTGCTACTGTAAGGTTCTGACTGATCCTGAGCATTCGGTTCATTGTGCATGGACTCAGTTTTTTTCTTACGGAATAATTTAGCAAAAA
>NZ_JCAJRU010000109.1:0-15791 GCF_059447605.1 Paenibacillus sp. N119s
TGAGCGTTATCTTCTATGCGTCCCTTCCCTTTAATCTGCCAGTCCGTCAGGTTCGTTCGCGTGTTTGTGAGCTCTATCCTCATCGCCAATTTCCTACCTTCCAGTCCGGATTATGAAGAAAATCTCATTTCAGCGCATAAAGCTCCAGTGAAAATAAAGTGACCTGCTCTTCCGCTGAGCATATTTCAAGACCCTTAGCTTCTCCATCAGGAAATATTAAATCAGTAATGACTACCTGTCCGCGATTGAAAAACACTTCAATAGACGAGCGATCCACATAGAGACGGATGTCCATTCGATCTGGTAAGATTCCTAGCGAGGCTCCATGTCTGCCTGCAAAGTCTTTATGAAAATCCGAACAACCTGACTGTATCCGGTCCACGTATACTTCCTGCGTGGCAGAAGTATACCCGACGAGTGTCTCTTGTTCATGTTCATCCGATACCCGCACCTTAAAGCCAAAGTCTCCGGTGGTTGCAATTTCAGCCACAAGTTCGTAGCAATCCAGTTGCAAGGCAGACAATGCGTTCTGCACTTCCTCACAAGATGGCTCTGTGAGTGACAGGACAGGAGTTCTTAATCCGTCCAGTTCCCGAACAGGGCGCTGAATAAGTGCAACTATGCCCTTTCTCGTTTCCAGTGTGAGTTCACGTGGAATGGACATGGCACCTCTCCAACGTTCTGTCGGTGTCTGATTGGCATATCTCCAGTTGCTCATCCAGCCCATAAACAGGCGTCGTCCGTCCTCTGCCGGGATATCCGACCAGCACACACCTGCGTAGTTATCTCTGCCATAATCGAGCCAGCGGACTTTTTCACTTTCCACATCTGCCACAAATGTCGTCCCATCAAATTCACCCGTAAAATACTGTGTTCTGGACCCTTCCCGAATCTCCGGATTATCCCCAATACTTACGAGCATAACCCACTTTACCTGTGACCTCTCCCCATCAACCCATAATGGAAATAAATCCGGACATTCCCACACCCCGTCATGGCTACCGATGCCGTGTCCAAATTCACTGGCAAACACCCATTCCTTCAGATTCGGAGAATGATAGATGCGAACCGTCTGACCGCAGGCCAGCACCATCACCCACTGCTCTGTAGGCTCATGCCAGAACACTTTGGGGTCGCGAAAATCAATGCAATGCTCATCTTCCAGCACAGGGTTGCCCGCATATTTAATCCAGCTTTCACCTGAATCTGTACTATAGGCGAGGCTCTGGTATTGGCGTATCTGATCCGTGTTTGGAAGCGAATAATGATGAGTATAAATAGCAACCAAACCCGGCTTGCCTTCAAAAAAACCGGACGTATCCCGCTCATCCACCACGGCGCTCCCGGAAAAAATCGTTCCTAGCCCATCCGGCTCCAAAGCAATCGGCCGCTCCTCCCAGTTCACCAAATCAGTACTGACCGCATGCCCCCAATGCATAGGACCCCACGTTGTGCCGAATGGATGATGCTGATAAAACAAATGATAACGTCCTTCAAAATAAACCATTCCGTTCGGATCATTCATCCATCCGTTTTTCGGTGAAAAGTGATAGGATGGGCGGTATTTCTCTTGCCTAACAACGTTCATATATTCCATCTCCCTCGAAAAAAGAATTATTTACTTGCGTTTCTGTCATAGCCCGCCTGTTTGATTTGCAGCCATTCCTGTAATCCCAGACTATTCAGCTCCTGCAAATATTCCGGCCACTCCTCTTCGACCTTGCCATTCTGGTACCATTCCGTACGTTTGCGGAGAACATAGGCGAATAGATCGGTTTCAATGGTCGATAAGCGGTCCAGCTCATCTATAGAAAAAAATACTTTAGGGTAATTATGATCTGCTTGCATATGAGGAACCATCACCTTTTTGAGCAAACCCAATCGCCATGTGGCATCTTCTGGCTGGGTTGTGTATTTTCCGTAGTACTCATCCAATACAGCTAACGGCCCACCAATGTTCGTCTTTTGTCTGATTTCCACCGGTGCCGAGCCTTCCAGCGGGAGATGCTTCAACATTCCCTTTGCCTCATCATACTCAAAGATATTTTTCTGTTTGGTATCCCCGTAAGTTCCCCAGTTGTTCTGTATGGACTGGATCGGATCATACAGCTGATCAATCCACTTGGCAGTCGCTTCCAGCTTCTTATTAGCACTGGTAATCACCATGCGCCCGCGATCGAAGCCGATGCCATTCGTCCGTGTAACATTTACATGTCCATTCGGTCCAGCCAGCGGCGGCATGAGATCGTATTTTTTATTTGGGCCTGTAATATTGGCCTTATCCCAGGTAAAGTACAGACCATAGCGGTGATCTTTCCCTTTGGCTAGATAGGTGTTCCAATCCTGCTGGGAAGACTCGATGTCCACCAGTCCCTCTTTGTATAAATCATGAATATATTTGATGGCTTCCTTATATCCGTTATCCGCTGCCGTAAATACGACTTTCCCATCATTGGTCACCACTGTATGATCCCAGTTCTCTCCAAGCCCAAAGGACCCGTATAAAAAGGCCAAATCCTCGCCGCCAGGCTTATCGATAAACGATAATGGAATCTCGTCCGCCTGCCCGTTGCCATTGGGATCTTTGGTTTTAAAAGCAATTAAGACCTGCTTCAGCTCCTCGGTCGTTGTTGGCATGGATAAGCCCAGCTTGTTCAGCCACTCCACATTAATCCACGGCAAATCATCTACGGACTGGATTGCTTCTTTTCCTGTTCCCAATTCTTCAATCCACGGAAAGGAATAAATATGTCCATCCGGCGCAGTCAACATCGCTTTATATTCCGGTGATTGCTCCAATACCTTTTTAAAATTCGGCATATGCTGTTCAATCAAATCCTCCACCGGAATAATGACACCGTCTTTGGCCAGCTTGAGCAAATCGTAATCCGAGTAGCCCGCGTCGAACACCGCATCCGGCAAATCACCGCTGGCAATGGCCAGATTTCTTTTTTCCACAAACTGGTCACTGGTAAAGTTCTTCCAACGAATATGAATGCCCGTTTTTTCTTCCAGCCGTTTGTTGATCAGCTTGTCGTTCGGGTCTGCCGGAGCGAGTGGAGAGCTTTGGGTTATAAAGTTGAGCGTCACTTTTCCATTCACATCTGTTGCATCGCTCTCATTAGAGGAATTGCTGCTGCCGCAGCCGGAAAGAACCAAGATCGCCGCCAGTGCGGCAAATGAGGCAGTTTTGACTGTTTTCATCTGGATGACCTCCATCGGATAAAGGTAAAATGCACGTGTAGCAAATGAAGTGTGCGGCATCTTTTATTTTAAAGAGCCGACCATAACACCCTTTTCAAAATACTTTTGGAAAAAGGGATACATCACAAGTAGTGGAAGACTGGAGATGACAATCGATGAATATTTGATCATTTCCGAAAGACGCTTTAGTTCTGCCATCGCTAATTGATCACTAATCATGCCAGGCATCGTCTGGTTTTGGATCAGGATCGATCTCAGCACCAATTGAAGTGGATGCAGCTGTGCATTATCCAGATAAATCATGGCATCAAAATAAGAATTCCACTGACCAACAAAGGCATATAGCGCAATGACAAAGATAATGGGTTTGGACAGCGGCAGGACAATTCTAAAAAATATCGTCCAGTCTGAGGCTCCGTCCACGTTGGCGGCTTCTTTTAATTCATTAGGTATACCTTTAAAGAACGTTCGCGCCAAAATCAGATCCCACACATTGATCGCACCAGGAAGAAGAATAGCCCACACGGTATCCAGCATCCCTAAATTTTTGACTAGCAGGTAAGTTGGAATCAGACCTCCACTAAAAAACATGGTGATGATAAACAATGTCATAAAGAAATTTCGCCCCACCAGGCTGTTCACTGATAAGGCATAGCCAGCACAAATCGAAACCGTCACAGAAATCAAAGCAAAACACGAAGAATAGAAGACCGAATTGGCAAACCCACGGAGCATGGCCGGGTTGGACAAAATTTTCCGATATCCCTCCACACTCCAATCCGAAATACGGAAGGATAGCCCTTTGCTTAACAAAACGGTTGGGTCCATAAACGAAGCAATCACGATATAACCCAAGGGAACTACGATAATCAGTACAGCCAAAGTGAGCACAATATAATTCACACCTAGGATGAGGCGGTCTAGATTGGAATGTTTGACATGCATAAAGAGGCTCCTTTCCTAATAAAGCCCTTCTCCCTCATTGAGCTTCTTGACGATAAAGTTAACGGTCAGCAGCAAAACCACATTAATCACCGAATTGAACAGCCCGACCGCCGCAGAATAAGCATAATTGCCGGATTGCAAGCCGACTTTATACACATAGGTAGGAATAATTTCAGAAGTAGGCAAATTCATGGATGTCTGCATGAGATACGCTTTCTCAAACCCGATCGACATAATTCCTCCTGCTGCCAGGATAAAAACAATCGCCATAATGGGTTTAATCGTTGGCAAATCAATATGCCATATACGCTGAAGCAGGTTGGCTCCGTCCAGACTTGCTGCATTATGCAGCTCGGGATCAACATTAGCGAGCGCAGCTACATAAATGATTGAAGACCACCCCGCCCCTTGCCAAATTCCAGACAGGATATAAATCCAGCGGAAATATTCAGGCTCTGTCATAAAGATCACAGGGTTGCCGGTCACCGATGCAATGATTTGATTCAGGGGGCCTGTCGGAGACAAGAAAATAAACAGCATACCCACAATGACAACGACAGAGATAAAATTAGGGGCGTACAAAACAAGCTGGATATTCTTTTTCAATCCCGCCTTGCGGATTTGATTCAGCATGACCGCCAACAGGATTGGTACAGGAAACCCGAGTACAAGTCCATAAAAGCTCAGTTTCAGCGTATTGAAGAAAATATCCGTAAAATTAGGTGAGTCTAAAAATTTAGTAAAATATTTCAATCCAACCCAGTCACTTCCCCAAATCCCCTTGAGCGGGCTAAAATCCTTGAATGCAATAATCGCCCCGTACATCGGAACATACTTGAAAAGAATCGTAAGAATCAGCGCAGGCGCCAGCAGTACGTAAAGAAAATAGTTCTTGCGAATATAGTCTAATTTACTGCGAATGGTCCTTTGCTCCCCCAGTGCGACACTTCTCTGAGCTGCCTTAGCCAAGTTGGCCATTTGCCTTCCCCCCATCTGTAATAGCTGTCTGTATAACACACTTGAAAAGGCTTACAAATTGCATCTTCAATTTACCAAATCAAATCATCATCCGTCAATAACTTTTGTAAAATAAATTATTTACATTTGACCAAAATATTTTTCGATAAAATTCGATTTTGCAACCTTGGATAATACAATTTACTCCTGTATTCTGAATTTTCAAAGCTACCTGTGAACAATAATTGTTTTATACAGCTGGTATCACTCAGATTTTATATTTCCCATGTGCATTTGTCCCTCTGCTTGTTAGAAGATAGCTTTGAAGTTGAACTTTTAATTCGATAAAGCAAATACAAGTCATAAAATAAATTACATAAACGTAAAAATAATTTGTGCATTTGTAAAGTTAACATTGCTATTTTATGCGAACTATTATACATTTAGGATACAATTTAGGTCTGAACGGAGAGCTAGCAGAGGCAACTATACCTCTCAGGCAATCCATTTATTAAGTGAAGGTGGAACCTGTCTATGAAGAAAGAAAAAGTCACCATTCAAGACATTGCTGACGCTTTGGGAATCTCCCGAAATACCGCATCCAAAGCAATTAACGGTAGTGACAGCATTCCGGTTGATACTCGGAACAAGGTCATTAAAAAAGCGATCGAACTCAAATATAAGCAATTTGCCTATGTGGAAACAGACAGCATCATCCCTAAAAACCAAGGTAACATTGCCCTGTTTACATGCAATCTGCCGAACAGCTCGCATTTTGGCTCTTTTCTGATCAGTGGGCTGGAAAAAAGAATAAGTGCAGAAGGATATAATTTGTCGATTCATATTGTGCGAGAAAATGAAACCCAAGTGGGAATACTTCCCAATAATTTTGAAGCCTCCAAAGTTGACGGAATCATTTGTATTGAAATGTTTGATCCACAGTATAGTGAGCTCGTTACGAGTTTGGGACTGCCCACAATCTTTATTGATTGCTCGGTGGACATTTTTTGCCCTGATTTGAAAGCGGATTTATTGTTGATGGAAAATGAACATAGCGTTTATTCTGCTACCAAAAGCCTGATTGATCGTGGTTTGACGCGGATCGGTTTTGTCGGGGACTATAAACATTGCAAAAGCTTTAACGAGCGGTGGGTGGGATATAACCGTGCTTTAATCGAAGCAGGTCTAAGTGTGGATTTATCTAGCTGCATCGTTGATCAGGACCGAAACTTTTTCTCCGAATCAGATTGGATGGATAAACAATTTGAGAGCATGAGCGTGCTTCCGTCCGCGTTCGTATGCGCCAATGATTTTATCGCCGTCAGTGTCATGAAAGCGCTCAAAAATAAAAACTTGAAAATTCCTGAGGATATTGCCGTGTTTGGGTTTGATAACGCTCCTGAGTCCCGAATTGTAGAGCCTCATTTATCCACCGTGCATATTTACAACAATGAGATGGGGATTACGGCGGCTGAGATGCTATTGGCGCGGGTCAAAGATCCTTCCAGACCTTATCAGATTACGCATATCAGAACAGAGCCAATTTTTAGAGAATCGACTCCGACATTGAGCTAGATAGTTATAGTTCCATTATATTCGATAACACGTCACGCGAGGCAAAGAAAGCTCCAACCTTCATTTGGCTGGAGCTTTCTTTGTTTTATTTCTCAAGATCATATCGTAGTTGAATGAATCTTTTGTCATATGATACAAAAAAATCAGCATTTATGTAATGAAAAATTGACCACTGGATAGAAAATGGTTATATTTGTATAGGATTGCTATAATTTCTGGAACTCACATCTTGGCATACATACTCCATTTCATGATTAAAACTTTAGGAGGAAGTTGGATGGAAGAAGTTTTGGAAGGGAAAGATGCTACTTACTTGTTAACGGATCATCATAGATTAGATAAATGTATTGAATTACTTCATTTGCGGTTCTCTCAACATGCCTGGGAAGATATATTGGCCATAGCCGACCATCTGCATAGCCTTGCTGAAAAAATGTATAACGAAGCACAAGAAGCAAGCTTAAAAAAGTTACCTTATCTCTTTAAGGCTGAACGGCCTTTGGTATTTTATTATGGGTTCAGCTATCTGGCCAAGGGAACGGCTCTTCAAAAACTCCGTTTGTACGATCAGGCCAGAGAATACATTTTAAAGTATTCGGAATTGGGCTGGTTTTCGGGGTTGGACAAAATCGGTTGGGAAGAAGTCGAACGGTTCAAATTTTTTGCTAAAGCAAATCTGTATACCAATGATTTGCTGTCAGGAAAATTGAGCATTCTACCTGAATATGCTCAATTTTTAGAAGATAATCCAGAAGAATTATTACCTGGACTTGTCACGATCATGGAGACAGCTTCACTTCATTCAGTTAACGTAGATGATATACTTGAAAAATTCTCAGAAAAAATTGAGGATTTTGGAAATCTCGAAGACGCTACAAATAGAACTCACTATTTTAGATTCTTGTATCATCGTGCTGTTTACTATGCTAAACATCATAGGTATCAAGATTCAGTACAACTCATCTTACTGTTTTTAACATCATATAATATGATTAATAATGTGGATTTCAAAAAGTTTGTTGTACTATTTGAGGTTTATCGGCAGTATGCTTCAAATGAGCAAAAAGAGCAGTATCAAAACCTTTTTAAGGAGCTGTTGAAGCATGAAGAAGGCGTTAGTATCTGTAATGGTGATATTCGCTCTTATTAGCATTGTACCTCTAAGTGGCATAACCAGTAGCAATGCAAGCTCAATTACAATTTTTTCACCATCTAATCACGGCTGGAACTAATATGTGATTAGATGTAATGAGAACCATCAGTGTTGGGAAGTCCTCCTGACATCGATGGTTCTTTTATATTTAGGTTCATATGCTCAAAGTGTTGGAAGAAGTGATTCGCTATACGCCTGATCCGAGCCTTTATACGTTCTGTCTGTAAAAAATCCGGATATAGATAGAGTCTTAGTCTTCAGCTAGTCGTTTTGACCCTCTGCTAGAACTACAGGAGCTGCTGGCTCTTCCTCTATTTTCTTTGCTTCTACCTCCGCTCCATCAACTTTTGTTTCATTGATATTGCTTTCTTCAACTTTTGTTTCATCCACTTCTTTTTCATCTACCTCCGCTGCCTCTACCTCATCCGCTTCGTCACTGCTCTCTTCATTCATCAAGGCTTTTGGTGTGTAGAGCTTGGGAATGGGCACGTTCGCCCAATCCATATCGGAAGCAAAGTAAAAGCTCGTGTAGGACGGCTGATTATAGCCAGTATTTTGACGCGCCACATCCGCACGATACTGCGGGTCATGCATCAACGTATACAATTTATGCGTTGTAGGCTCGGTGCTCAAATAGATACGAATCGCCGAGCTATCTGCTGTACGGACAAGCATTTCCTCACGCCAATCTCCGAAAATGTCAGCGACCAATGATGGCGTTCCCTTGGTATAATTGTTCGTTTTGGTGCCTGACGCAGTTAATAATGTGCCTCGTTTCCAATCTTCAATGGTTGGGGTTACGTCGATCGCCCCGTTCACGATTTGTGTGGTCATATCAGCCGCCCATTTGATAATCATATTGGTACCCGGCATCTTGGTATCCAATGGTTTGCCCGCAGCGGTCCACAAGCCTATGGCCCAAGTCTCCAGTCCTCGCTGATTCGGGTCGATGTCACCGATCATCCCCCGACCTGTATCCTTGCCGGAATATCCACCATAGATGACTTTGCCCGTTTTGGCATCCCGCAGCGAATAACCATATGGGGCATAGGTGCCGCCTTCATGCACCATAAAGATTTCTTTTCCCTGCCGATCAGGGTCAATATCCGTCACATGCAGTGCGTCACCGTGCCCTAATCTGGCGGTTTGCCCTGGAACTGCGCTTTCAGGAGGCATAACATCAAATGAGCTGTATAACAAGCTGCCATCATGGTCGATCGTGGCGGAGCCATATACAATTTCGTCTTTGCCGTCTCCATCCACATCTGCGACACTCAGCGAATGCGCTCCTTGTGTAGTCAAGGTGCCGAATTTCGGGTCTGTTCCATCCCGTCCGTGCGGGCTATCATTAAACGGATTGGTCATCGGTGCCCAACCACTATCCACCATCCAATGTTTTTGGAGATGACGACCATCCCAAGTGTAAGTGGCCAAGGTGGAGCGCGTATAATAGCCACGTGCAAATACGGCGGATGGTTTGCGTCCGTCCAGATATGCTACTCCTGCCAAAAAACGATCTACACGATTAGCGGGTTCGATCCGGGCCATGGCATAATCTCCCCACATAAGACCATCGTCGTGGCGCTCTGGTTCATAGCGAATCGTCTCCAGCTCAGTGCCCGTTTTTCCTTTGAAAATGGTCAAATACTCCGGCCCATCCACAATGAAGCCTTCAAATTCTCTCAGTTTGTTTTTGTCGCTCCGCGTAGGAGCATACACATCCATAAAGTAATCCGTCAAGCTTTCCGCATCCTTTCGGGATAACGGGTAGCTATACTTTGGAGCAATGCCAAAGCACTCCTCCAGCGTAGCAGGCCACTGCCCCTTGACCACTTCTTCATGTTTCGTCCAGTTCATAAACATGTTCACTACATGCTCATAATAATCCGTGCGGCTCAAACGATAATCGTCCTTATGTGTAATTCCAGCTTTGCGATCCTCACGGGGCAGGGTAATATATTTTTCTTTTTTGGGCTTGCCCTTTTTGTCAAAAGTAATCGTTTTGGTTCCAGGAGCCGTCTTGAACATCAGCTCGGCTTTGCCATCGCCGTCAAAATCATACACCATCATCTGCGTATAATGCGCACCCGAGCGAATATTCACACCGAGGTCAATCCGATAAAGCAGCTTGCCCTCGA
Source organism: Paenibacillus sp. N119s (assembly GCF_059447605.1). Lineage (NCBI taxonomy): Bacteria > Bacillati > Bacillota > Bacilli > Caryophanales > Paenibacillaceae > Paenibacillus > Paenibacillus sp. N119s. Next base: position 9,973 of record NZ_JCAJRU010000109.1, read on the forward strand.
ACGTATACGCATCGACATACGTATTTCCGGTATATCCTTTCTGAGATACGTCTTTGGAGTTGGAAGGGTCCCATTTAACAAAAAACTCATATTGTCCGTCTCCGTCCACATCCCCCACACTCATATCGTTGGCCGAATAAGTATAAGATTCACCTGCAGGTGTTACGCCATCAGCAGGCTTTTGCAGCGGAAGCTCATAATAACCCTGCTGCCAAGGCTTCACTTCGGCACTGCGATCCTCTTCTTTCCCGTTAACGACTGAAGCGACTCTGTACACCGCATTTCCGTTTCCTTCCTTATCCAGATAATTGGTGCTGTCCGTCACCGTCGCGATTTTCTTGCCGTCACGATATACGTTAAAGTCCGCTCCTGTCAGCCCCGTTGAACTGTAGCCATTCACTTCTTGAGCCAATAACCGCCAGCTTAAAAATACACCCTCTTGCGTCGCCGCAGCTACCAGTCCACGATCTAGTTTTTCCAGCTGAATGCTGCCGCTACGGTTCTGTTCTACAGCGATTGATGATTCTGCCTGCAGCGTGGGTTCGGACAAGTCTTCCGCAGCTACTCCTCCAGTCGTGCCTGTCATCGTCAGCATCGCTGCCAACGCGGCGGTCAAGGTTCCCTTTCGCCATGCGCCTTTCCTTTGAGCCATCCCATTCGTCCTCCTCAATTGTATTGTGATGACAAGCAAATACCTAAAATGATTTCGCTTACATAATTTAAATTCCTTATTATTATAGTTTTTCCGTTCGTCCAAACGCGTTTAAATATCCGTGCATTTCTCTACATAAATCCGTGTTGTTGTTCGTTTCAATTAAAGTATCCCCATTAGCCCATTACTAACGGTCCATTTCATGAATCGACTATGTTAGTTGAAGTGAGCATATCTGAATGTTATAAGATGATAAAATGGACGAGCTGTGATCAAAACATACATACCTATCAAGGTTTCACAAAAATGATGTCACAAAACGACCCGTTGCGATTGTTATATAGACATAAATACAAGGAGGTGAGCTCTTGCAGGCAACCATCCCCGGGGATCCAAAGGATAAATACAGCCAGATTGAGCTGGCCGTAGAGCGCGTCAAGGCTGGTGAACAGCAGGCTTATGAAATCATTATTCGACAATTCGAGCGGCAGATGTACACCTACTGCTTCTATATTTTGAAGAATCATGAAGCCACAGAGGACGCTGTTCAGGACATTTTCATCAGAGCTTATGAGAATCTTCATCAATACAGCAAACAGACCAGCTTCTCGGCATGGCTATACAAGATGGCCTATCATCACTTAATGAACATCAAAAGGAAACACAGTCGCTGGCTCAAACTGGTTCAGCAGGTCAAGGAACAAGAGCCAATCGCTCAGGTATCCCCTCATAAAACTGTCATTGAAGAACTGTTGACTTATCTTACACCCGAAGAGCGTCATATTCTGCTACTGAAGGCTGTTGAGCAATACAGCTTTGAGGAGATTAGCAACATCATGGGTTTAAAGTCAGCAACCATTCGTAAAAAATACGAGCGGCTTCGGCGCAAGCTGCTGGACCAGAGAAGCAAAGGAGGACTTGTTAATGGACAAACATCCAACACTACCTTATGAGCGCGAAATGGACCAGTTGGAAAATTGGATCAATGAATCAGTCATGCCTAAAGGCAGTATGAGTGATCAAATTATGAAAAAGATCGGAGAAAGATCCATGCAAAGAAAAACGGCGAAATCGAAATTTGCAAAACGGGCTGTCCTGGCGGCATCCGTAGTTGGCATATTAGGGGCAGGAGTGGTAGGCGCCGGGTTTGTATCACCCACGATGGCGGCCACACTCAAGCAAATTCCGGGAATCGGCGGTATTTTTTATGGTTTGAGTGCAGATGAAATTCAGACTGCTGTAGATAAGGGCATTCTCAGTCATCCTAATGAAACTGTGTCTCATGACGGGATTACACTGACCTTGAGTGATGTGCTGTACGACGGTACACGCCTGTCCTTCTCTATTGAACGTCAAGGCGAGAATATGCCGGAAGGCTCTGTGAGTCCCTATCTGCCTACAGATGCCAAAACTGAAAGTAGCGATAAGGAATGGTTAAAGAAGCATAAAGTGCCTGAGAAGGATCAGCTTAAGGGATACTTTAAATACTTCCCCGAAGTATTGATTAATGGAAAGAAGATAGACTCTCACTTAAACTCATATGGTGATGATCCGAAAAAAATGAATTCAGTCATAGGGGAGTTCATGAAGTTGGACTCCCTGCCAGACGAGTTTGAGTTGACGATCAGAACTTCGATGACGGGTGTTGATGAACCCTATGAATTCAAGGTTCCGGTGAAAATAGACAACACCATGATTACTGTCAAGCCGAATGAAACAAAAAACAGCGGCAACTTCAGCTATACCGTGAAAGAGCTGAAATCCACCTCAACAACGACTCGTCTGGTGCTGGACAGTAAAGGTGAAGTACCTGCTTCTCCGGAGCAAACGGGAGAGTATGCGCCAACAATGATGTATTACGACATTGTAGATGATCAGGGCAACATGCTTAAGCAGCGCCAATTCGGTTATTTCCACAGCAAGCCTAGGACAGAATACCATGTGGATGAGCTGTATGATGCTCTTAAGCCGGGTACGAAATACGTGACGATTAAGCCGTTCACCTTGACCGTCAAGCCTGCCGACTGGAGCATCGTTGGCGAAGTGAATGATGAGCATGGCAACGAAGTAAAGAAAGGCGACAAAACGTATATCAAGGAACTTGAAATGAAGATTCCCCTGAATAACTAATTACAAATGATTTAATACAGGAAGTTCGCATCACAAGCTTTTTTTATGAAAGGGCGTATATCTAATGCAACCGACAAACTTTAAATTTACATTTCTAAAACGAGTATTACTTACAACATCGGCTTTCGCGATATTGGGATCAGGGGCAGCGATACCAAAATTTATCTCCCCCATTGCAGCAGCCGCCAGTGCCGAAGCAGCTGCGAAAACCGCTTCTTCCAATCTGAGCCTGACGCAAAACGGGGTTACACTGAAACTCGGCGATGTGTCTTATGATGGCAAAAGCCTGACCTACTCCATCGAACGGGAAGGCAAAAATTTGCCTAAGGAAGTCCTAAGCCCGTATGTTGAAATAAATGCCGAAAACCTAAGCAATCCAAGCCTCAAGAAATATATGGTTCCTGAAAAAGATCAGAAAAAGGGCTATATCAAAATATTCCCTGAGGTTCTGATAGACGGGAACAAACTGAAAAGCCTTGGCATGTTTGGGGATAAAATTTCCGAAAAAAACACGGTAGAAGCTCTCTACAGTAAGCTGGATTCACTTCCAAACAGCTTTAATATGACCATCCAGGTAGGCGTAACCGGAATCAGCAAACCTTTTGAATTCAAGGTCCCTGTCAAAAAAGTTAACAAAGGTTCCTGAGAATCATGCGTGAGTGCTGGTCAATGGGAGAGCTTACGCAATTGCTCTCCTGTACAACACCAGGAGTGTTATACAGACGGATGAGACAAGGCAAAGTCGCCGGATTATCCAATGGTAAGGATTAAATATTATAACTTCAGAGAGGAGATAATTTCAGAGTGCAACAGGCAAACTTAAAGTCAACATTTCTAAAACGGGTATTACTGACAACATCGGCCTTCGCGATATTGGGATCAGGGGCAGCAATGCCAAAATTCGTATCCCCCATTGCAGCAGTAGCCAGTGCTGAAGCAGCTGCCAAAACCGCTTCTTCCAATCTGAGCCTGACACAGGACGGGGTTACACTGAAGCTTGGCGATGTGTTCTATGATGGCACGCGGCTGTCCTTTTCGATCGAACGGGAAGGCAAAAATTTGCCTGAAGGAGTCGTGAGCCTATATATTCCAATGGATGCAAAGGCAAGTGAAAGCCTCAAGAAGTATATGGTTCCTGAAAAAGATCAAAAGAAGGGCTATATCAAGAGACCTGAAATTTTGATCGATGGGAAGGCATTTAAAGGCTTTGGCTCGTTCGGAGATAATGTATCCAAAAAGAACACCGTAAAAGCCGAATACAACCAGTTAGGTTCGCTCCCAGATGAATTTGAAATGACCGTCCAAGTAGGGGTTACCAGAATCAGCAAACCTTTTGAATTTAAAGTCCCTGTTAAAAAAGACGGCCATATGGTGAGTGTCAAGCCAAATAAAACCCAAAAGAGCGGATCATTCAGTTACACAGTCAAACAGCTTGATATTACCTCTCATACGACCCGTCTAGTGCTGGATAGCGAAGGTCAAGTGCCTGCGTCTGCCAAACAAACAGGAAAATTCGCTCCATCCATGATGTATTATGACATCGTAGATGACCAGGGGAAGACGCTACAACAACGAAAAGCCGGCTTCTTCTACAGCAAGCCTAAAACAAAGTACCATATTGATGAACTGTACAGTGCTATAGGCAGCAAACCCCAATATGTGACGATCAGACCGTATACATTTACAGTCAATTCCTCAAATTGGAAACCTGTCAGCCAGGAGGCTGGTAGTAAGACATACATCAAGGAACTCGAAATGAAGATTCCCCTGAATGACTGATCACAAATTTATTATTCATTACATGAATTTAAAAATCTTAAGCTTTCGAGAGGAGAGAATGTTAATGCAACAAACAAACTTAAAATCCACATTTCTAAAACGGGTATTACTTACAACATCGGCTTTCGCGATATTGGGATCAGGGGCAGCGATGCCAAAATTCATATCCCCCATTGCAGCAGCCGCCAGTGCCGAAGCAGCTGTAAAAACCGCCTCTTCCAATCTAAGCCTGACGCAGGACGGGGTTACACTGAAGCTTGGCGATGTGTTCTATGATGGCACGCGGCTGTCCTTTTCGATCGAACGGGAAGGAAAAAATTTACCTGAACAAGTTATCAGTCCATATTTTCCAATAGATACCAAAGAGACTAATGAAAAAATCAAAAAACGCATGGTTCCTGAGAAAGATCAGAAGAAGGGCTATCTCAAGACCCCCGAGGTTCTGATAGACGGGAACAAATTGAAAAGCAGCCACTCCATGTTTGGAGACAAAGTAACTCAAAAGAACACCGTAGAAGCTGAATACAATCAGTTGGATGCACTTCCAGACGATTTTGAAATGACCGTCCAAGTAGGGGTTACCAGAATCAGCAAACCTTTTGAGTTTAAAGTCCCTGTTAAAAAGGACGGTAATATGGTGAGTATCAAGCCGAATAAAACCCAAAAGAGCGGGGATTTCAGTTATACAGTCAAACAGCTTGATATTGCCTCCCGTACAACCCGGCTGGTGCTGGATAGCGAAGGTCAAGTGCCTGCATCTTCCAAGCAGACAGGAAAGTACGCTCCATCCATGATGTATTATGACATTGTAGATGATCAGGGAAAAATGCTACAACAACAGAAGGTCGGCTTCTTAAACAGCAAGCCTAGAACAAAGTATCACACTGACGAGCTGTACAGTGCTATAGGCAGCAAACCCCAATATGTGACGATCAAACCGTATACATTTACAGTTGACCCCTCTGATTGGAGTATTGTCGGTCAAGGCAAAGGGGCTGACGGGAAATTTAAAACCGGAGATAAAACATACATTAAGGAACTCGAAATGACCATTCCCGTGCCAGCCCAATAACATCCCGTGCAAGAAGCGAGCAAGCCTGAATGAGAAATCAGGCTTGCTCGTTTTGTTTTACGTTAAGCCATTCCTTCTCCTGCTTACTTTACTGGTTCTACTAGTTATACTAGAGCGTGTCTTCAAACCTAATTTAACCATAGCAAAATAGAAGCCAGCGTTAAGAAGGCTCCAAACGTGCAGGAT
>NZ_JCAJRU010000110.1:0-15718 GCF_059447605.1 Paenibacillus sp. N119s
GGATATTCCACTACACTTCGTTCCGGTACACAAGGACGCGGTGTGTTCTCCATGGAGCTTCATCACTATGAAGAAGTTCCGAAGAGCATCGCTGAGGAGATCGTTGCTAAAACCAAAGGCGGCGAGTAATACAATGTATTTGCTGATCGGATACTCTAGTTTCTAGAGGTTTCTGACAGCCTAAAATAAAACATGTTATTGAGGAGGAATTGTTCAAATGGCAAAGGCTAAGTTTGAACGTAACAAACCGCACGTTAATATCGGTACAATTGGTCACGTCGATCATGGTAAAACAACTTTGACTGCTGCAATCACAACTGTACTTTCCAAAACTTACGGTGGTGCTGCTGTAGCATTCGATCAAATCGATAAAGCTCCAGAAGAGCGCGAACGCGGTATCACAATCTCCACTGCACACGTGGAATACGAAACACCTAACCGTCACTATGCACACGTTGACTGCCCAGGTCACGCTGACTATGTTAAAAACATGATCACTGGTGCTGCTCAAATGGACGGAGCGATTCTGGTTGTATCCGCAGCTGACGGCCCTATGCCACAAACTCGCGAACACATCCTCTTGTCCCGTCAAGTAGGTGTTCCATACATCGTAGTATTCCTGAACAAATGCGACATGGTTGAAGACGAAGAGTTGCTGGAATTGGTTGAAATGGAAGTTCGCGACTTGCTGAGCGAGTATGACTTCCCAGGCGACGACACTCCAATCACTCGCGGTTCCGCTCGTGAAGCACTGCAAAACCCAGATGGCGATTGGGCTAAGAAAATCGTTGAAATGTTCGAAACAATCGACACTTACATCCCAACTCCAGAACGCGACACTGACAAGCCTTTCCTTATGCCTGTCGAGGACGTATTCTCCATCACTGGTCGTGGTACAGTTGCTACAGGCCGTGTAGAGCGTGGTACAGTTAAAGTGGGCGACGAAATCGAAATCATTGGTATTCAAGAAGAATCCCGTAAATCCGTAGTAACAGGCGTAGAAATGTTCCGTAAATTGCTTGATTCCGCTCAAGCTGGTGACAACATCGGCGCACTGCTTCGCGGTGTAGATCGTGCACAAATCGAGCGTGGTCAAGTATTGGCTAAGCCAGGTTCTGTTAACCCACATACAGAATTCTCTGCTCAAATCTACGTTTTGACTAAAGAAGAAGGTGGACGTCACAAACCTTTCTTCACTGGTTACCGTCCACAGTTCTACTTCCGTACAACTGACGTAACTGGTATCATCACTTTGCCAGAAGGTTCCGAAATGGTAATGCCTGGTGATAACATTACAGTTACTGTTCAACTGATCAGCCCAATCGCGATTGAAGAAGGAACTAAGTTCTCCATTCGTGAAGGTGGTCGCACAGTTGGTGCAGGCGCTGTAGCAACAATCTCCAAATAATAAGGCTACGAGCCTTGAATATAGCAACATTGTACTGGAACGAGTAACATCGTATTGGAACGAAGTAAAACGAGCCCCTGCCATGGTGCGGGGGCTTTTCTCTTGAAGAAGAACAGCGAGCTGCGAGCACAATTGTATCTTTGAAAATAAGATATATTGTTTTTTTTCGTTTTTGCTTGCAATAGGCAGAACTATTCGATATAATAACTAATGTTGTTTGTGACTGTGCGATGATGTGAGAGGTTACTGACACACCCGGCCCCTTTGCCATGGGAGGGCTGTTAGAAAATTTTCACGGAGTATGTCCGATACCAAATTGGGCGATAGAAGGAGGGACTAAAATGGCAAAGCAAAAAATTCGTATTCGTTTGAAAGCTTACGATCACAGAATTCTTGATCAATCCGCTGAGAAAATTGTTGAAACAGCTAAACGTTCGGGTGCAGGTGTTTCCGGACCAATTCCGCTGCCAACTGAAAAACAAATCATTACTATTCTCCGTGCGGTACACAAGTACAAGGATTCTCGGGAACAATTCGAAATGCGCACACACAAGCGTTTGATCGATATTGTTAATCCGACTCCACAAACTGTGGATGCCTTGATGCGCTTGGACCTGCCGTCCGGTGTAGATATCGAAATTAAATTGTAATATGTAATTAGGAAAAGAAAAGAGGTGTCAACATGAAAGGTATCTTAGGAAAAAAACTCGGAATGACTCAAGTTTTTACCCCTGAAGGTAACGTACTTGCTGTTACGGTTATCGAAGCTGGTCCTTGTGTTGTTCTGCAAAAGAAAGATCTGGAAAACGATGGATACGAAGCTATCCAACTCGGATTCTCTGATAAAAAAGAAAAAAGATCCAATAAACCTGAAGCAGGACATGCTAAAAAAGCAAATACTGCGCCTAAGCGCTACGTTCGTGAACTTCGTGGCATCGACCTTGCTGCGTACGAGGTTGGCCAAGAACTGAAGGCTGATGTCTTCACAGAAGGCGAATTCGTTGACGTAACAGGTATTTCTAAAGGTAAAGGTTTTGCCGGCGTTATCAAACGTTGGGGACAAAGCCGCGGACCAATGGCACACGGCTCGCGTTATCACAGAGGTCCAGGTTCTATGGGTTCCATTCAAGCTAACCGCGTTCCTAAAGGTAAACACCTGCCAGGACACATGGGGCATGAAACGGTAACGATCCAACGCCTTGAAGTTGTTAAGATCGATACAGAACGTAATGTATTGCTCGTGAAAGGATCCATTCCAGGACCTAAAAACAGCTTCGTTAAAGTATTAGAAACGGTGAAAAAATAATTAACTGAAGAAAGGAGGAACACAAAATGCCAAAAGTAGCACTATTTAATATTAGCGGCAGCCAAGTTGGCGAAATTGAATTAAACGATGCAGTATTCGGTATTGAACCGAATAAACACGTTCTTCATGACGCTGTTGTTATGCAATTGGCTTCCCTGCGTCAAGGTACTCACAAAGTAAAAGGACGTTCTGAAGTACGTGGCGGCGGACGTAAACCTTGGAAACAAAAAGGTACTGGTCGCGCTCGTCAAGGTTCGATTCGTGCACCACAATGGGTTGGTGGCGGTACTGTATTCGGTCCGACTCCACGCAGCTATGCTTACAAATTGCCTAAAAAAGTTCGTCGTCTGGCGATCAAATCGGCATTGTCATCCAAAGTGATTGAGAATGAAATCATCGTATTGGACGCTCTTACACTGAACGGACCTAAAACGAAAGAATTCGCAGCCATTTTGAATAACCTTAAAGCTGATCGTAAAGCATTGATTGTAGCTCCTAGCTATGATGATAATGTAGCACTGTCCGCTCGTAATATTCCTGGTGTGAAGTTTGTAGCCGCAGACGGCATTAATGTTCTTGATGTGCTTGGACACGACAAACTGATCATTACGAAGGAAGCAGTTCAGAAGGTAGAGGAGGTGCTCGCGTAATGAAGGATCCTCGTGATATTATCAAACGTCCGATTATCACCGAACGTACGGCTGGTATGATGAATGACTTGAAATATGTTTTCGAAGTTGACATTCGTTCCAATAAAGTCGAAGTTAAGAAAGCAATCGAAGCGATTTTTAACGTGAAAGTAAGTAATGTTAATACACTTCGTGTGCCTGCGAAACCAAAACGCTACGGACGTCATTCCGGCTATACGAGCGAGTGGAAAAAAGCGTTCGTAACGCTGAGCAAAGACAGTAAGCCGCTTGAGTTTTTTGAAACAGTATAATTGAATCTGTAAAGTAAGGAGGGAAACTCAGTGCCAATTAAAAAGTATAAACCGACGTCCCCGGCCAGACGTGCAATGTCTGTATCTACTTTCGAGGAGATCACAACAAATCAGCCCGAGAAATCGTTGCTAGCACCTCTGAGCAAGCAAGCTGGACGTAATAACCAAGGTAAAATTACAGTTCGTCATCATGGCGGCGGACACAAACGTAAATACCGTATTATTGACTTCAAACGTAACAAAGATGGAATACCGGGCCGCGTTGCTACGATCGAATATGATCCAAACCGTACGTCCAACATCGCACTTATCCACTATGTGGATGGTGAAAAACGTTACATCATCGCTCCTAAAGGTCTGAAAGTAGGAGATGTAGTGGTATCCGGTCCGGACTCCGATATTAAAATCGGTAACTCCTTGCCGTTGGAAAACATTCCAGTAGGTACGGTTATCCACAATATCGAATTGAAACCGGGTAAAGGTGGCCAACTTGTTCGCGCTGCTGGTACGGAAGCCCAACTTCTTGGTAAAGAAGAGAAGTATGTTACAATTCGTTTGACCTCTGGTGAAGTACGTCGCATTCTGAAAGTTTGCCGTGCTACAATCGGTTCTGTAGGTAACGAAGACCACGAGCTTGTTAAGATCGGTAAAGCTGGTCGTAGTCGTTGGTTGGGACAACGTCCTGAAGTTCGCGGTGTTGTTATGAACCCTAACGATCACCCACACGGTGGTGGTGAAGGTCGCGCTCCAATCGGACGTAAATCTCCAATGTCTCCATGGGGCAAACCAACCCTTGGTTACAAAACACGTAAAAAAGGTAAAGCATCTGATAAGTACATCGTTCGTCGTCGTACTAAGTAATAAAACGTGCGCTTAAGTCGCACGTTAACATATTAAAGAACGACTACGTTTTAACGAAGGGAGGATTCACAAATGGGTCGCAGTCTCAAAAAAGGACCATTTATTGATGGTTACCTGTTGAAAAAAGTAGAGGTTTTGAACGAGTCTGACAAAAAAGTCGTGATCAAAACTTGGTCCCGTCGCTCTACGATTTTCCCGCAATTTATCGGACACACGTTTGGTGTATATGATGGTCGTAAACACGTACCTGTATACGTAACGGAAGATATGGTTGGACACAAATTGGGCGAATTCGCTCCAACGCGTACGTACAAAGGCCATACAGATGACGATAAGAAAACAAGAAGATAATCAACACAGCGTAGTGTTTGAGAGGAGGTAACTCAATGGAAGCAAAAGCACATGCTAAGTCCGTGCGGATTTCCGCTCGCAAAGTGAAACTTGTTATCGATTTGATTCGTGGCAAGCAGGTAGGTGAGGCGATTGCAATTCTTCGTCACACTCCGAAATCCGCTTCTCCAGTCGTTGAGAAATTGTTGAATTCTGCGATCGCGAATGCAGATCACAACTACTCTATGGACGTAAATAAATTGGTAGTGTCTGAGGTTTTTGTAAACCAAGGTCCTACAATGAAACGATTCCGCCCGCGTGCAATGGGTCGTGCAAGCCGCATCAACAAACGCACCAGTCATATTACTCTGGTGGTATCTGAAAAATAAGGAGGGAAAACGTGTGGGCCAAAAGGTAAATCCCGTCGGACTCCGAATCGGTATTATCCGTGATTGGGAATCCAAATGGTATGCAGGCAAAGATTTCGGTGATCTTTTGCTGGAAGACGTTAAGATTCGTGAGCATCTGAAAAAAAGATTGAAAGACTCCGCTGTATCCCGTGTTGAAATCGAGAGAGCAGCTAACCGTGTCAACGTAACGATTCACACTGCGAAACCAGGTATGGTTATCGGTAAGGGTGGTTCCGAAGTTGAAAATCTGCGTAATGAAATCACTAAAATCGCAGGCGGTAAAAAGGTACACATCAATATCTCTGAAATTAAAAATCCTGAACTGGACGCAATTCTCGTTGCTGAAAGCATTGCACAACAATTGGAACGTCGTGTTTCTTTCCGTCGTGCGTTGAAACAAGCAATCCAAAGAACTATGCGTTCTGGTGCAAAAGGAATTAAAACTCAAGTAGGCGGACGTCTTGGCGGTGCCGAAATCGCTCGTTCCGAAGGGTACAGCGAAGGAACTGTTCCACTGCATACGCTTCGTGCTGACATCGACTACGGTACAGCAGAGGCTCATACTACTTATGGCCGTCTTGGCGTAAAAGTGTGGATCTATCGTGGAGAGGTTCTTCCTCCAGCTAAGAAACAAGCTCCTCAGGAAGGAGGCAACTAATCATGTTGGTACCTAAACGCGTAAAACATCGTAAACAACAACGTGGTCACATGAAGGGTCGTGCAAAAGGCGGTACTACACTGAATTTTGGTGAGTACGGTTTGCAAGCTACTGAACCAGCATGGATCACTAACCGTCAAATCGAAGCTGCTCGTATTGCGATGACTCGTTACATCAAACGTGGTGGTAAGGTTTGGATTAAAATTTTCCCTGACAAACCAATTACTCAAAAGCCTCTTGAGGTTCGTATGGGTAGTGGTAAAGGTAACGTAGAAAAATGGGTTGCAGTAGTGAAACCAGGTAAGATCATGTTTGAACTTGCTGGTGTACCGGAAGAGATTGCTCGTGAAGCAATGCGTCTTGCCGCTCACAAACTGCCAATCAAAACTAAGTTTGTGAAACGTGAAGAATTGGGTGGTGAAGCAAATGAAGGCTAGTGAATTCCGCAATCTTACCACTGCTGAAATCGAACAAAAGATCTCCGGTTTTAAAGAAGAACTTTTTAACCTTCGTTTTCAACTCGCTACCGGTCAGCTTGATAACCCGACTCGGATCGGCGCTGTGCGTAAGGAAATTGCTCGTGCTAAAACTGTGATCCGTGAAAGAGAACTTGGGATTAGCTAAGATATTAGACCGGGTGGAAATTCCGCCTGTAATTAGGAAGGAGGCCAACAATGAGCGAACGTAATGCCCGTAAAGTATTAGTCGGTAAAGTAGTCAGCGACAAAATGGACAAAACGATTGTGATTGCTGTAGAAACTTACAAAAAACATGATCTCTACCATAAACGCATCAAAGTGACTAAAAAATTCAAAGCTCATGATGAAAACAACACTGCACAAATCGGTGATACTGTTAAAATCATGGAAACTCGTCCTTTGTCCAAAGACAAAAACTGGAGACTGGTCGAAATCGTTGAAAAAGCTGTTATAATCTAATGTAGTGTAGTTTTTCCGAAAGGAGGATAAATAAATGATTCAACCATTTACACGTTTGACTGTAGCCGACAATTCCGGCGCGAAGGAACTGATGTGTATCCGTGTGCTCGGTGGAACGGGACGTCGTACAGCTCAAATTGGTGACCTGATCGTTTGTTCCGTAAAACAAGCAACACCAGGCGGCGTTGTCAAAAAGGGTGATGTAGTAAGAGCGGTTGTTGTTCGTACTAAACGTTCTATCCGCCGTAAAGACGGTTCCTACATCGGATTTGATGAGAACGCAGCAGTGGTCGTTAAAGAAGACAAGAGCCCACGTGGTACTCGTATTTTCGGACCAGTTGCTCGCGAACTTCGTGACAAAGACTTCATGAAAATCGTTTCCTTGGCTCCGGAAGTGATCTAAATTCACCTTAAATTGTGCCCGTAGGAGGTGTACGAAATGCCAAAAGTGAAAAAAGTTCTGGAATCCCATAACAACAAGCTGCACGTCAAAAAAGACGACACTGTTCTGGTGATTACTGGTAAAGATAAAGGTAAAAAAGGTCGCGTTATCGCTGCTTACCCTCGTCAAAACCGTGTGCTTGTGGAAGGTGTTAACATGATTAAAAAACACCAAAAGCCTAATCAGCTGAATCCACAAGGCGGGATCATCGAGAAGGAAGCTCCGATTCACGTTTCCAACGTTATGCACATTGATCCGAAGAGCGGAAAAGTAACTCGTGTTGGTTACAAAGTTTTGGACAATGGCAAAAAAGTACGTATTGCAAAACGTTCAGGCGAAGTGATCGACTAATTATTTTTTTGAAGAAAGGAGGACTATGATTCATGGCAACAACAAGAATGAAAGAACGTTTCTTGAAAGAAATCACTCCTGCTTTGATGCAGAAGTTCAACTATACAACAGTGATGCAAGTGCCTAAAATCGAGAAAGTTGTAATCAACATGGGTGTTGGCGACGCAGTTCAAAACTCCAAAGTGCTTGATTCTGCTCTCAACGACATGCAGCTGATCGCTGGTCAAAAGCCAGTTATCACTCGCGCAAAAAAATCTATCGCAGGTTTTAAATTGCGTGAAAACATGCCGATCGGTGTAAAGGTAACACTTCGTGGTGAGCGTATGTATTACTTCTTGGACAAATTGTTCAACATCACACTCCCTCGCGTACGCGACTTCCATGGTGTATCAACAAAAGCTTTCGACGGACGTGGTAACTACACGCTTGGTCTGAAAGAACAGTTGATTTTCCCGGAAATTGAGTACGATCAAGTTGATAAAGTTCGTGGTATGGATATCGTTATCGTAACGACTGCCAAGACTGACGAAGAGTCCCGTGAGCTTCTGACTCAGCTGGGCATGCCTTTCGCGAAATAATGTTGGCATAACGTTTTGGGCGTCTGATTTAAAGACACCCTGTTCTCCGAAACTATTTAGGAGGTGTCAGGCTAAGTGGCAAAAACTTCAATGAAAGTCAAACAACAACGCGCACCAAAGTTTAAAGTTCGTGCTTATACTCGTTGCGAACGTTGTGGTCGTCCACATTCGGTGCTGCAAAAGTTTAAGATCTGCAGAATTTGCTTCCGTGAATTAGCTTATAAAGGCCAGATTCCTGGCGTGAAAAAAGCAAGCTGGTAAAAAGTCCTGTTTGGGAAGGAGGTTTATACACAATGACTATGTCTGATCCAATTGCAGATATGCTTACTCGTATTCGTAACGCGAACACTGTTCGCCACGAAACAGTAGAAATGCCTGCATCTACAATGAAAAAACAAATCGCCGACATCCTGAAACGTGAAGGATTCATTCGTGATGCGGAATTTGTTGAAGATAGCAAACAAGGGATCATCCGTATTTTCTTGAAATACGGTGCGAACAACGAACGTGTTATTACAGGTTTGAAAAGAATCAGTAAACCAGGTCTTCGCGTTTACACGAAGAGCAATGAGATTCCACGCGTTCTGGGTGGACTCGGGATCGCAATCATTTCAACATCCAAAGGAATCATGACTGATAAAGAAGCACGTCAGTCCAAAGCCGGCGGAGAAGTGGTTTGCTACGTTTGGTAATTTAACGTTTAAAAGATAGGAGGTGCAACAGATATGTCCCGTATTGGTCGTAAACCAATCACAGTACCAAGTGGTGTTGACGTGACTTTGAACAACACAGTGATCACAGTTAAAGGTCCTAAAGGAACATTGACTCGTGAGCTTCATAAAGACATGTCCGTTACTGTGGAAAATAATGAAATTAATGTAGTTCGTCCTTCGGACAACAAACTTCACCGCTCTTTGCATGGAACAACCCGCAGCGTTGTCAGCAACATGGTAAGTGGTGTAACTGAAGGCTTTTCAAAATCTCTGGAGCTGGTTGGGGTCGGATATCGTGCAAGCAAATCCGGAGATAAAATCGTTCTGAACGTTGGATACTCTCACCCGGTTGAAATTTCACCGGAAGCGGGCATCGAGTTCGAAGTTCCTTCGAACACTAAAATCATCGTTCACGGAATTGATAAAGAGCGTGTAGGTGCCTATGCTGCTAAAATCCGTTCCGTTCGTGAACCTGAACCGTACAAAGGTAAAGGGATTAAATACGAAGGCGAGCGCATCATCCGTAAAGAAGGTAAAGCCGGTAAGAAGAAATAAGTTTCTTACCGACTTTGTGCGGTCTTTCTACTGGAAAGACTTCGTACTTCTTTTTTACCCAGTGCGTCTTAGTATAAAGACTTAAAAGGCAAACTGAAGGGAGTGAAAACTTGAGATGATTACAAAACAAGATAAAAATAAAGCGCGTGTGAGAAGACATCTGCGTGTACGTAAGAAAATCGAAGGTACGGCTGTACGTCCTCGTTTGAACGTATTCCGCTCTTCCAAGCATATCTATGCACAACTGATTGATGATGTTGCTGGTGTAACTTTGGTTTCTGCATCCACTATGGATAAAGAATTGAGCAGCGAAATCAAAAACGGTGGCAGCGTAGAAGCAGCTCGTAAGGTTGGCGAACTCGTTGCTAAACGTGCGAAAGAAAAAGGTCATGCTAACATTGTATTTGATCGTGGTGGATACTTGTATCATGGACGGATTCAAGCTTTGGCTGATGCAGCTCGCGAAGCAGGCCTTGAATTCTAAGACATTTCTCAAAAGGAGGTTAACGACTTGCGTGTAGATCCGAATACTTTGGAACTGACTGAAAGAGTAGTAAATATTAATCGTGTAGCTAAAGTTGTCAAAGGCGGACGCCGTTTCAGCTTCAGTGCTCTGGTAGTAGTGGGCGACGGCAACGGCTGGGTAGGCGCTGGAATCGGTAAAGCTGGCGAAGTACCTGATGCGATTCGCAAAGGTATTGAAGATGCTAAGAAAAACCTGGTTCACGTTCCACTCGTAGGCACAACAATTCCTCACCTTGTTACAGGTAAGTTCGGTGCTGGCCGGGTTCTGTTGAAACCGGCATCGGAAGGTACTGGAGTTATCGCTGGTGGTCCAGTTCGTGCTGTACTGGAACTCGCTGGTGTAGGTGATATCTTGACAAAATCTTTGGGTTCTTCGAATTCCATGAATATGGTCAATGCGACTTTGGAAGGTTTGTCCCGCTTGAAACGCGCTGAAGATGTTGCTAAATTGCGCGGCAAATCTATCGAAGAGCTGCTGGGCTAAGGAGGGAATATCATGGCGAAATTAGAAATTACCCTCGTTCGTTCGTTGATCGGCCGTCCTGGTACTCAGAGAACGACTGTTAAAACGCTCGGCTTGCGTAAAATCAACCATAAAGTAGTTCAACCCGACAATGCAGCAATTCGCGGGATGATTAATCAAGTTAGCCACTTGGTTTCTGTTAAAGAAATCGAGGCTTAAGAAATAAAGTTTTTAAACAATAATCAAGGAGGTGCAACGAACGATGAAGTTACATGAGCTTTCCCCAGCTCCAGGCTCCCGCAAAGAACGTAAACGTTTGGGTCGTGGTCCTAGTAGCGGTACGGGTAAAACTTCTGGTCGTGGTCATAAAGGTCAAAACGCTCGTTCCGGCGGTGGTGTACGTCCGGGCTTCGAGGGTGGTCAAAACCCACTGTATCGTCGCTTGCCTAAACGCGGTTTCGTAAATCCTACTCGTAAAGAGTATGCGGTTTTGAATATCGAAGATTTGAACAGTTTTGCAGCGGGTACAGAAGTAAGCCCTGAGTTTTTACTGAACAATGGTATTGTGAAGAACGCGAAATCCGGAATTAAAATTCTGGGTAACGGTGAAATCACTGTGAAATTGACAGTTAAAGCGAACAAGTTCTCTCAATCTGCGGTAGAGAAAATTGAAGCTGCCGGCGGTAAAACCGAGGTGATCTAATGTTCAAGACCCTGAAAAATATATGGCGGGTTGAGGATCTTAGAACCCGAATCCTGTTCACCCTGTTTATACTTTTTGTATATCGTATTGGCTCCTTCGTGCCGGTTCCCGGCGTGAATAAGCAGGTCTTTACTTCTCAGGATCAGACAGGAAGCGAGTTGTTTGGACTCCTTAACACCTTCTCAGGGGGCGCATTGTATCAGTTTTCAATCTTCGCCCTCGGGATTATGCCATATATTACAGCGTCCATCATTGTACAGTTGCTGTCAATGGACGTGATTCCGAAACTTGCGGAATGGGCTAAACAAGGAGAGCATGGTAAAAAGAAATTGGCTCAAATTACACGGTATGGTACTGTAATACTGGGCTTGATCCAAGCATTCGGAACGTCGATTGGTTTCAATCGATTGTACGGTGCAGCGATGATTCCAGGCGCTACTTTTGCAGATTATCTGGTTATTGCCATTGTGCTTACAGCAGGAACTACGTTCCTTATGTGGCTAGGTGAGCAAATTACCGAAAAGGGAATCGGCAATGGTATCTCTATTGTAATCTTCGCAGGAATCGCGGCAGGTATTCCAAGACATATTCGTACGATTGTAGAATCTCAGTTTATTCAAGCGGACCAATTGTTTATGAATATTCTGAAGGCAATTATCATTGCCTTGGTGGTTGTTCTGATTATTGTTGGTGTTATCTACATCCAACAGGGTATTCGGAAAATCCCAGTACAATATGCGAAACGTGTAGTTGGCAACAAAATGTACGGTGGCCAGAATACGCATATTCCGATGAAAATCAATGCGGCAGGCGTTATTCCGGTAATCTTTGCGGTATCATTGCTGCAATTCCCGACAATTATTGCGAGTTTCTGGGCAGATCATGCTTGGGCTAAGTGGGTTACCACTTACTTGTATTATGACAAGCCGCTAGGCATGGTTTTGTATGTCGTAATGATTATCGGTTTCACATTCTTCTATACCTTTGTACAGATGAATCCGCAGCAAATGGCCGACAATATGAAGAAAAACGGCGGTTATATCCCAGGCATTCGCCCAGGTAAAGCCACGGAGAAATATTTGACACGGGTAATGTCACGTTTGACAATGACAGGAGCTTTGTTCCTGGCAGTCATATCCGTTTTGCCGGTATTCTTCGGTTCGCTTTCGGGCTTGCCTCGTTCCGTGCAAATTGGCGGTACTTCATTGCTCATCATTATTGGTGTAGCATTGGATACGATGAAGCAAATCGAAAGCCAACTGATCAAACGCCATTACAAAGGCTTCATCAACAAATAGGCAATAGGTACCGGCTTAGGATGTTCGCATGCTTACCGGCACCTTTTGTGCTGTTTCTTGTGTAGGGGTCGTCTTGAGGAGTGACAGATTGTGAATATTTTGATCATGGGCCCTCCGGGGGCTGGTAAAGGTACACAAGCAGATGTCATTGTGAAGGAGTTCGGCATTCCTCATATCTCGACAGGTGATGCTTTTCGCCTAGCGATGAAACAGGGAACACCTATTGGCATTAAAGCCAAAGAGTATATTGACAAGGGTGAACTTGTTCCGGATGATGTTACAATCGGTATCGTCGAAGAACGGTTGCAGCAGCCTGATTGCAAGAAAGGTTTCTTGCTGGACGGTTTTCCAAGAACTTTAGCTCAAGCTGAAGCATTGGATCAAATTTTGGGCCGTTTGAATACGAAACTGGATGATGTCATCAACCTGAAAGTGGATCGTGACAACTTGTTGGCACGAATCACAGGACGGCGAGTTTGTAAAAGCTGCGGAGCTAGCTATCATATTGTCTTTAATCCTCCTAAGGTTGAAGGCATTTGCGATAAAGACGGTGGTGAACTCTATCAGCGTCCTGACGATAACGAAGATAGCGTAAGAACACGGCTTGACGAATATAGTAATAAAACAGCACCACTCCTCACGTTTTATGAGAACCAGAATCTTCTGCGTCATATTGACGGAGAACAGGATATTGATGTGGTTTCCCAAAATATCGTGTCCTTGTTGCGGGGTTAGCTGTAATGATCATTTGCAAGTCGGGGACGGAATCAAGCTTTATGAGGAAAGCTAGAAAAATGAATACGGAAACGGATCATTTTCTAGCAGGACACATCGAGCCCGGTATTACGACCGGTAAACTTGATCATTTAGCTGATCGGTATATTCGCAGTCAGGGAGCTGTGCCGTCTTTTAAAGGTTATAACGGTTTTCCTGCTAGCATTTGCGCTTCAGTCAACGAACAACTGGTGCACGGATTTCCCGGCAAACGCAAGTTAAACAAAGGCGATGTCATTACAAAACCTCGCCAGTTTACAATGTCGCATGCCATTCGGCAATATATTGAGAATCCAAACCGTGGTATTCCCGAACAGGGGCCGAGGCTGAAAACCGGCATTGTGCTGGCTATTGAATCAATGATTCCAATAGGTGCTCACCTTGTAGGGACGCTGGAAGACAACTGGACGGTCGTTACGATGGACGTAATCTCTTGTGCTCATTTTGAGCAAGTGGTGACGGACGAGGCGGACGGCATGGACATTTTCACGAAACTGAGTGCGTAGGTGATTGGAATGAATCAGCAAGGAAACCTGCAAATCGGTCAGCTGGTGAAGATTCTGAAGGGCAGAGGTGCCGGACAGATAGCGGTTGTCGTTTCAATAGCAGATAGCAGGTTTGTGTATATTGCGGATGGGGATAAACGAAAGTTTGATCAAGCGAAGAAGAAAAATGTTCTTCATTTGGTGCCTCAACCAAAGATTAGTAGCGAGATTGTAAATAGTTTAAACGAAAGCGGTCGGGTGACGAACGGAAAACTGCGGCATGCAGTGAAAACTTTCCTGGACTCGTCCGAATACCAAGCTGAAGAGAAAGGAGACTGACTTTGGCCAAAGAAGATGTCATTGAGGTTGAAGGTACGGTAATCGAGCCACTGCCGAACGCTACGTTCAAGGTAGAGCTGGAGAACGGTCATCAAATTCTTGCTCATGTTTCCGGAAAGCTGCGGATGCACTTTATCCGTATTTTGACAGGCGACAAGGTGGTTGTACAGTTATCGCCTTACGATTTAACCAAAGGCCGTATAACGTACCGCAAGTAATTCATGCAGGTTTTTATTAAACGTATGTCATTTAAAAAAACTTGTTTTGCTCGGCAAAACGATGTGAATGTTCACGAAGCGAGTTTTACCAGGGTAAAGCTTGGAGGAGGTAATCAACATGAAGGTAAGACCTTCTGTAAAACCTATTTGCGAGAAATGCAAAGTCATTCGCCGCAAAGGGAATGTAATGGTTATTTGCGAAAATCCGAAACACAAACAAAAACAAGGTTAATAGAAGGGGGTGTAGCGTAAAATGGCTCGTATAGCTGGTGTGGATTTGCCACGTGACAAACGCGTTGAGATCGCCTTGACTTACATTTTCGGAATCGGTAAGACGACTTCTCAGAAAATTTTGAAGGAAACAGGCATCAGTGCAAACACGCGTGTTCGTGATTTGACTGAAGATGAAGTGAGCAAATTACGTGAAACGATCGACAAAGAAGTTAAAGTAGAAGGCGATCTACGTCGTGAAATTTCCTTGAATATTAAACGTCTGACTGAGATTGGCTGCTACCGTGGTGTTCGTCACCGTCGTGGATTGCCTGTTCGCGGACAACGTACTAAAACTAATGCTCGTACCCGTAAAGGTCCTCGTCGGACTGTAGCGAACAAAAAGAAATAAGAAGGGAGGATAACATTCAATGGCTAAACCGAAAAAAGTTGTACGCACAAAACGCCGTGACCGTAAAAATATCGAGAGTGGCGTGGCACACATCCGTTCCACGTTCAACAACACGATCGTTACGATCACAGATCCACACGGTAACGCAATCTCTTGGGCCAGCTCAGGCGGCATGGGATTCCGTGGTTCCCGTAAATCTACTCCATTCGCAGCACAAATGGCCGCAGAAACTGCTGCTAAAGCTGCTATGGAACACGGCATGAAGACTGTCGAAGTCATGGTTAAAGGACCTGGTGCAGGTCGCGAAGCAGCAATTCGCTCTTTGCAAGCTGCTGGTCTGGAAGTTAACCTGATCAAAGACGTAACTCCGGTACCTCATAACGGATGCCGTCCTCCAAAACGTCGTCGCGTCTAATGAGATTTCTCCTCTGCGTGTAGTATAGATCCGGCACAAACTGCCAAGAATGGATGTTTAGGTGTACTACATGATAGACTATGGATAAGGTGAATGTTTCATATAGGAGCGACGTTTTGAAGGAGGGATATTGCAGTGATAGAAATCGAAAAGCCGAAAATTGAGACGGTTGACGTCAATGATGATGGCACCTATGGAAAATTCGTAGTAGAACCGCTGGAACGCGGATACGGCACGACGCTTGGAAACTCGCTTCGCCGTATTCTGTTATCCTCGTTACCGGGGGCAGCAGTTACATCGGTTCAAATCGATGGGGTTCTGCACGAGTTTGCAACGGTTCCCGGTGTGAAGGAAGACGTAACGGAGATCATTCTGAACTTGAAAGC
>NZ_JCAJRU010000111.1:0-15715 GCF_059447605.1 Paenibacillus sp. N119s
TACGGCAAAAAATTCTTTGTTCGAATCTGCGAGATCGTATGGATCATGCCTAGCTAAACAAAGCAGACATCAAAAATCCTCGCAGATCCTGATCCGGATTCGCGAGGATTTTCCTATAAAAAACCTGCTAATCAAGCCCTCCTACAGTCCCAGTGAAGCACGAAGCTCGTCTATCGTTCCATTGTATTCATCTAGGTCGACTTGACCACGGATGCCTGGAACGCTGCCTGTGCTGCTGTACTGCCAAGCCCACCAGCTATTCCAAGCTGGAACCGCAGTCGGCTTTTGCGTAGTGCTGTATCGCGCTACCCACAGTTTGTACATAGAAAACGTAGGATCAAACTTAGAAGCAAAGACATTTCCCGTATATACGATCGGCTCACGTCCGGTAAGCTTCTCCATCTCATCCAAAAAAGCATGAGCCACTTCACTGATTTGTGCGGGTGTAAGACCTTTAGGATTATTTTCATAATCCATTACAGGGGGCAAATCCAGCCTGCCTCCTGCTGAGTCTAAAGCCCTGGCAAAATTAGCCGCTTCCTGACGAGCTCCATCCATGGTAGTTGCGTTCAAAAAGTGGTAGGCCCCAACCAGAATGTTAGCATCTCTGGCCCCCTGGACATTAGCTAAAAATTGATTGTCTTGATATTTGGTGCCCTCTGTAGCTTTAATGAAAGCAAACGTCTTGCCTGCCGCCGCCACCTGCTGCCAATCAATATTGCCATTATAGTGAGAAACGTCAATCCCCTGTGCGTGACCGTTGGAAGAAATTGTAGGCTCAACAGGTACAGTAGTCACAGTCTCGGTAGATGCTGGCTCTTCGGATGCCTGATCCAACGCAATGACAACTTTATCATCATCAGTATTGATTAGATGAAAGGGTGTGCTGTGATCAAGATCGACCACAATACGTACCGAGGCTGGGCTTGTACTAAACATGGAGTATCTCACTTTGGAAGCATCTGCGTCGTCAGTAACTGAAAAACTTCCTTGTCCTCCATTATTAAAAGATTGCGATGATGGAAATTCCTCACCAAACTTCGCATCAGGTATGTCTACAACAATACGATCGGGTTGGGTCAACGTGGTTACTTTGGGGCTTACCTTTCCATCCACCGTTACCGTTAATTGATGATTATTGAAGCTAATTTGATTTATAGCCGTACGTTCACTAGCTGTTGTATCACTTGCAGCTGAGGTGGTTACGCTGTTACCGCTTGAAGCAGGCGGAGTCGTCAAGAACACAGTTTTAAGCTCGTTGTTCCAGGACACTTCCATTCCCGTCTGTTCAGATACAAAGCGAAGCGGAACATAAGTCGTTCCCCCGTTCAGCAAAGGAGCTACAGCCAGCCCTATCGGTTGGCCATTAACTGAGGCAATAGGATTGTTGACCTGAAGACTTAGGTTAATATTTTGCTTATGTATAGTTACGGTCCCTGTCTTGGACTCCCAATTCACGCTATACCCCAATTCCTCTACAATAAGACGGAGTGGAACCAGCACATTGCCCTGTACTTGCTGAATTTGCGCTCCTTTACCGGCACTTATATCTTTACCATCCAGTTGAATATGCGAATTTGAAGACGCCGCGTGACTTTCTCCTGGAAATGCTAATAGAAACAGAAACAAAAAAGCAAATAAACCAATTTTCTTCATATGTACCCTACCATTCTCTAATTTTTCGCTATAAAAATCTTACTTTCTACGGCCCTCAGAACCCTCCATTTTGATAGACGCGACTCCTATGTAAAAAGTTACGATAATTTCATTATATATTTCAGCCTAATCATACGAAAGTACTAAAAAGCTCTACCAGCTATACGCAAGCAGAGCTCATTCCAGTTATTCATACAGTTACAAATGTTAGTCCTACAAGAATGATCGAAGTAATAGAAAGTACAAGTAAGGGCAGCATGGCCTTTTCTCGCAAAGTCTTAAAGCTCACATTCAGCCCCATGCCTACCATAGCCATTGTTAACATAAAGGTAGTAAGCTGGGAAAATTCGTTCATTAGCTTAGGTGAAACGACAATATATTTTCCAAAAACGTAACTCCCCAGAATACTTGCCGCTATAAAACCGATGAGGAACCAGGGGAATTCCACTTTAGTACCCGTACGCATCTTTCCAGTACGTTTCATCCAATACATTAAAATAAAGCTAAGCGGTATGAGTAAGAAAACACGTCCCAGTTTGGCGAGCAAGGCCATGGCAAGAGCATCCTGTCCAGCAGGTGCTGCCGCTAAAGCCACATGTGCAATTTCATGTAAACTGATGCCTGACCAGATTCCATACTGTATATCTGTCAGAGGAAGCCAAGGCCGAAGCACTGTAAACAAAATAGCAAATACCGTGCCAACCAAGGCAATGAGTCCAACACCTATAGCTGTATCCTCATCGTCGGACTTCAATATAGGAGAAACAGCTGCAATGGCTGCTGCACCACAAACTCCGGTTCCAATACCGAGAAGAAGCGAAAGCGAAGCATCTGCCTTAAATCGTTTGGCGAGCCAAACCGTGAACAAAATGGCAAATACCACAGTGCCTATATCGCGCAAAAGCAAACCCAGCCCATGATGAATAACATCATCCATATTTAGCTTCAGTCCATATAAAACAATAGCTCCGCGCAATATTTTCTTGGCTGAGAACTCAATTCCTGAGCGTACAGCTTCAGGGTATCCCCACAACTGTCGGTATAGTATAGCGAGAAACATCGCACATGCCAATGGGCCTACATAATGAAAGCCGGGCACTTCGTTTAGACCGTACCCTGCCAGTGCAAAGATCATCGTTAGCACAATGCCGAATAAAAATCGAAACAATCGACCTTTGTTCAATAAAAATTTGACGTGTTGAATATGACTTTTCATGCTGATTCCCTCCAGTTCTACATGCATACAGCTTAATATGTATTTTGTTATAAGAAAAATAAATCATTATAATAATGATCATAAGTAAATAGGCATGATGAAATTGGAGGAATAACTTTTGGACCAGTCTTTAATTGTATTTGTTAAAGTCGCGGAAAAACAAAACTTCACACGCGCTGCTGAGGCGCTACATATGACCCAGCCTGCGGTAAGCCAATATATTCAAACACTGGAACGCAGTGTAGGAACCCGACTTCTAGAGCGAAGTAATAAATATGTGCGCTTAACTAAAGCAGGAGAAATTGTGTACCATCATGCCCAGGAAATTATTCGACTCCATACACGTATGCAGTACTTGGTGGACGAGCTGATGCATACGGCAAAGGGTAACCTGGCTATTGGGGCAAGCTATACGTATGGTGAATATGTACTGCCGCATGTAATTGCGCAAATGAGAATCCAGTACCCACTCATTCAGCCTTCCATTATCATCGGCAATACGCTGGAAATCGAAAAGCTCGTGATCCATAATCAACTGGATGTAGGCATTATCGAAGGAGAATTTCAGCATGAGCATTTACATATTGAATCCTTCGCCGATGATGAAATGGTTATCGTCGTTCCGCAAAATCATCGTTTGGCTGGTACATCTCAAGTGGATATAAGTGAGCTGCAAGAAGACATCTGGATTCTGCGGGAAGAGGGCTCTGGAACCCGTGAGGCGGCTGAAAGGATGTTTGCACAGCTCGGATTTTATCCTTCTCATATGATGAATTTTGGTAGTACACAGATCATCAAAGAGTCTGTAGAAGCAGGCTTGGGAATTTCTTTGCTGTCCCAGTGGGTGATTCAAAAGGAACTGGCTTTAGGAACCTTAGAAGTGTTGGATATTGTCAATCTTCCGTTCATTCGGAAATTTTCTTTTCTCACTCCATCTGTGGTATTTGAGACAAAGGCAACCACCGCTTTTTTGGAGATTTTGCGAGACTATAGTGTGAAAAGGTAATGTACAGAAAAAAAGCACCCATTAAGGTGCTTGCAATATAGTCAGTATTATATTTTTTATGAGGAGAGATGATCCTTACCATGATATAAGAAATGGGAAAAGTCAGCATAGCTCCCTTGAAATTGTTGCATATCATGAGCAGCAATACCTACAAAGTTCCCTGTAAATCCTCCGGACAAAAAGCTGATATCCTGTATTTCAAAAAGTCGCTTCCAGGCAGGCTCATCTCCAACTCCATAATAAAATTGTGCATGGGATGCATGAACCCCTACAGCCAAATGAACAGGAAGATCACTCTGAAGGGCTATCACCTGTGGAACTAATGTAAATGAATTAGCTTCACATCGCATCATGCGCAGCACTTTTCCCACTCCCTCTTCATAGCTAACATACGCATACAAATAGTCCTCTTCATTGAGGTACAGCAACAGCCCCGCCATTTGCAAATAGCTGGTTGGCTGATACTCCAGTGCTGTTTCTACCCGAAAGTGATGATCCGTTTGCCGAATGGCAAGCACGTGATGCTGGAACAGACTTTGTATGGATTCTCCAGCATGAATCCGAAGGTAGCCCGGACGCTGGCTTAATGAACACCAGCTATCGTCCGCCAGGATACGCAATGTGTTCCACGTTTTGTCAAGTGTGGGACCCTCGAAAAAGTCTTCGAAAATATACTCCTGCTGCTCTTGCTTAACCGAAATTGTCCCTTGAGGCGCAGGCACCTCCAGTTGAGGTGTATGGCCCCCGGCGGTTAAGCGCAGCCAGCCTTCATCATTCCAATAGACCTGCTGCAAAGCTGTCTCGCGCCCTAAAATGGCATATTTCCCCTCCACCGGACGTGTACATAAATGAGCCATGTACCATTCACCGTCTGGTGTTTGTACCAGACTGCCATGTCCTGCACATTGTAACGGGAAATTCAACTGATCACGAGATGTAAGCATCGGGTTATGCGAGTCTACTTCATACGGACCGGATATCTGCTTGGAGCGTGCTACGGTCACTGCATGCCCCGTACCCGTCCCACCTTCCGCTGTAACAAGATAGTAATAACCGTTCTGTCTATAGATGTGGGGCGCTTCTGTCTTCTTCAGTGGAGTGCAGTCAAAAATTTTAACAGGCTCGCCAATAAGTCGCTGTTGCTGGCTGTCATACTCCTGCATGACGATACCCGAAGACTTATTGCTCTCCAACATGCGGTAATCCCACAATGTATTCAATAGCCATTTGCGTCCATCCTCATCGTGAAATAAAGACGGGTCAAATCCACTACTGTTCAGATAAACAGGCTCAGACCACGGTCCGTGGATCGAAGGCGCCGTTATCACAAAATTATGAACGTCCTTGAATGGACGCTTGGTGCTTTTCACATCAGTATAGAGCAGATAAAACAGGCTATCCGCATAGCTTAGCTGCGGTGCCCAAATGCTACAATTTTTTGGATTGCCTCTCAAATCAACCTGGTCAGTCAAAATATCCGTACAGTGCTCCCAAAGAGCCAAATCTTTGGATTGATACACCCGTACTCCAGGCAGCCACTCAAACGATGACACTACAATATAGTAAGTATCTTTTACTCGCGTAATACACGGATCGGGATTAAAACCTTTTAAGATAGGGTTTTGGATCATCATGAGACATCACTTCTCCTTACTCTTCCAAAATGCGATCCCCTCAAAAACCTGTTCCTTGCTCCATTCTTCTGTCCTCGCTTCAAAACAATCTGCCCACGGAACACGTTGCTGACGTAAAGAAGCTATTTCATCAGACCCACCATATTCCTGATAGCAGACGGTTTTCTCATTCGCGATATTTCCCCAATTATCCCATCCGCGTGGGTCAATATGACCACCCATTTTACAATCCACAAATACGGTTTTGGCATACTCCCGCCACGGACGGCCCAAAAAAACAGGGGTAATCTCAGGCTCTGCGGTTAAATAGCAATGATCGAAGACATAGCCGTACGTTTGTCCTTGAGGCGTAGAGGCGGCTGTAACGTAGCTTGTATGGTTCTTATGGTGACGCAAACTACGAATCTCGCAATCTTCAAAGTAAGCGGTAGCCCCGCCAAAAATGAAATCTATCGTACCCTCGATGTAACAATGCTGATAGAGGTGGCGATAGTGTGCATGATGTTCTTTCAAGGGAATTCCACCAAACTGCAATCGTTCTTTCGGTGCAGGAGGCAAAGGGCCTGTAAATAACGTGTCCTGGTACCCTTTAAAGGTACAGTTTCTAAAGACAGTTCGATCACAATGAGCGTATACCGCAACGGCCTGCCCAATGTGTTCTCCCTGTCCAGCCGTGTTGGAGATGTTGAGATTTTCCAGGATCAGATGGCTGCCGCCTAAGAATAAAGTCGGCGTCGCGAAGGTTCCTATTTCCTCACCTGCTTCATCCCGTTCCCTAGCATACCGACCCATTCGAATCTCTACCTGCCCGATGCCTATGATATGTAGATTGGAACGGTAAATCCGCACCTCTTCCACATAGGTGCCCGATAAAATAGTTAGCGTTTCCATTTCGTTGGAAGGCGATTGCTCCAATACATTAATCGCCTCCTGAATGGTGTGGAAATCACAAAAGGATTCTTTTCCGACTAGCATGGTTACCCCAATCCTTTCATTTGATTTACATGTGTTCAGCTAAAAATGACTGCCAAGCCATTCGCATTTCCATGGTTTCCATATGTCCACCGCCCGCAATCACAGGCTGCCAATGCTCCGGGTGACCTGCTTTCTGGTAAGCTTCCAACAATCCTTCTGCCAAATGCTCGACTCCTTCTATAGGACACATCCGATCATTTTGACCTGTTATACTCATCCGGGGACGAGGTACGATCCGTTTCTGAATATCCAGCGTGGTGAAATGCTTTAACAAGCCGGGAACATAGGAATAGAAGCCATGATGATCCAATCCTCTTTTGGCGATCAGCGTATGGGCATCTACCTGTCCGCAGATATCAACCGTGACCTGTATCCGTTCATCTAAAGCAGCCAGCCACCATGCCATGAGTCCACCCATCGACATGCCGATCGTCGCGATACGGGAAGCATCAATGTCCTCACGCTGGCACATGTAATCTACCAAACGACGGTTATCGTACAGCATCATGCCCCACAGCACCTGGCCCTGCCAGAGCATTTCTTTTACCAGCTCGCTCTCGGTTTTACCTCCACGTTCATTGAAGCCCCACATGTCGATACAGCACGCGCAATATCCCATGTCTGTCAGAACTGTAGCAAACGAGGGCTGCTGCAGGTAAGGACTGCTATGTAGCAGCTCCCTACGTCCATTCGTATAGTTGCCCCCATGTGAATGGTTAAAAACGACCAATGGGAACGGACCATCCCCTTGTATTGGTGTAGCTACATAAGCGGGTACAGACTCGATCCCGTTCAAGTCCAGCAGGAGACACTCCAGTTGATATCTCTCCCGCTCTTCTTGATTCAGCAGAGTTGCCGTGATAGGGCGATCTGCCGGAAGGTCCCCCAGCAATGCTTGCAACTTATCCACGGTTTTATGCACCTTTCACTCCCTCCTATTTCAGCACATTTTGTTCAGAAGGTTGTATCTTTACTTGTTCTATAAGCTTTTCAGGCTGAGCTGTATTCTTCGAGTGGCAGCGATTGATTTCAACGTCTTCCCCATTTTCAATATAAAAGGCAGGACCTCCGTGATTCTCAATTGTGACCTGTTGAAACCGAATATCCCTCACGTTACCTAGATAAAAACCACGGTTATTCATATCCTCAATTCCTGACATCATAGCCGGACGTCCGGGAATCGCATTTTTAGCCATAGAAATATCAATATTAGAAAATGTAATTTCAGCAATATATTGCTCTGCAAGTCCGTATAAGAAGCCAGCCGCCGCATGAACCTGACGTGCCGTGATATCGGAAAAATGGATTCGTCTAAAGCACGGAGTTTCATCCGTAACCGGATAGGGATTTTTATCCCACACATATTTGTCCTTGCCCCGGGGTCCGCAGAAATAATATAGGTTCAGAATAAATGGACAAATGACCTCCTCCATCACAATGTTGCTGACGCGAATATCCTCGATGATTCCGCCGCGTCCCCGTCTGGATTTCAGACGTATGCCCCGATCTGTTTGCTTGAACACGCAATTGCTGATCGTAACATTACGAATATCTCCGCTCATTTCGCTTCCAAGTACGACAGCACCATGACCGTGGACCATTGTACAGTTGGTAATCGTAATATTTTCACAAGGAATCCGCTCTTGGGTATCTTCGGTTCCTGCTTTAATCGCAATACAGTCATCGCCTACATCTATGTTGCAGTTGCTGATACGAACATTGGAACAGGATTCGGGATTAATACCATCTGTATTGGGTGAGTCTGCCGGGTTAAGAATGGACAAATTATCAATCGTAACGTTATAGCAAGCAATGGGGTTTACAGTCCAACTTGGGGAATTTTTCAATATGAGATCTTTAATGGTGATCCGCTGACAGCGGTCAAAGCTGATTAATTTGGGTCTTGGATACTGTAACTCCTCAGAGTGATTCCGATGCTTTTCCCACCACGGCTGACCATTTCCTTCCAGCGTTCCACTGCCTGTAAGCGAAATATTCTCAAGGTTCTCTCCATAAATGCACGAGGCATGTACTTCCCGCTGAACGCCTTCCCATCTGGATTCTACTACAGGGTAATCAGCCAGTTCCGTACTGAAGGAAAGAATTGCGCCTGGGCTTAAATGCAGTTCGATGTTACTTTTCAGAAAAATAGCGCCCGTCAAATACGTTCCAGACGGAACCAAAACAGTTCCTCCCCCAGCATTACTGGCCGCCTCTATGGCAGCCGCAATGGCCTCTGTTGCCATCGTTGTACCACCCTGAACTGCCCCATAATCTACAATGTTATATAATTGCATTTCTTTCTCTCCTGTCTTTATTTTTTCGTTTTCTTATACGCTTCCTCATACTCAGCGGTAATTCGTGCTCCGCCTGATTGTTTCCAGTTTTCCACAGCTGCTTTGAATCCGGCTTCATCAAGTTCACCCATAATAAATTTGAAGGAGGCGTCAGTAATAATTTTCTCCAGCTCTGTTCCTTGCTCATTAGCAGTGACTGAATCCAGCGGCACTGTCGGGTCCAGAACAGCAAATTTATTATTTTCTCGCACTAATTCATTAGCCATTTCCTTTTCTGGATTGGCATCCTTTAAGTTATAAGTGACTTCACTTGGTCTGGAGCTTGAAAACGGCTGTACGTCTGCTTGCCACAAATCTGTATCTATAATTTTGAAGGAACCATCCTTTTCGATTTTATAATGAGTACCTTCAATACCACCGGTCATGTACATATATACATCCTTGTCAATTAAATCATCTACAAATTGCAGCAGTCTCTTCAACTCAGCTTCCGTCTTTACTTCAGATTTCGGAAAGGCCAGCAAGCCTCCTACACCACTTCCTTCAGACCATACGTGATATTGTCCATCTCCATTCGAAATCTTGTTAACAGGCACCAGCTTCAGACCTTTTTGTAAGCCTTGAGACAAGGTTCTAAGGTTAGAGATATCAATCATGCCTGTATAAATTCCTGCTTTACCTTGTGCAAATTGTTGTTGCTGGTCCGTTTTAGCGGTTACGGCAAAGTCTTTGGAGAGATACCCGTTTTTGTATAATTTATTGGAATACTTTAAGGTCTCCATATATTGAGGAGTATCAAACTCCGGCGTAAACTTCCCGTTTTCATCTACTTTCCAGCCATTAGGTGTTCCAAAGTAGGAACTTAACGTTTTGAAACTGCTATAACGCAGATCCGATCTGTCAACAAACCCAGTCGTATCATTTTTTCCGTTGCCATCCGGATCATCTTCTGTAAACGCTCTCGCAACTTCATACAGTTCATTCAGTGTGGTTGGCACCTTCAGACCTAAGCGATCCAGCCAATCCTGACGAATGACCAGACCCGCGCGGGCGAGATTCTTTTGGAATGGAACCCCATACAGCACCCCTTCAATGGAAGCGGCTTCGCGTACTTCAGGCGGGATCTTTTTTAAATTTTCATAATCATCTAAATATTTGCCCACGTCCCAGAATAGTCCTGATTTCAATGAACTACGCACTGAGGAATTTGTCATCATCGTCAAAGTCACCATATCTGCCAATTCACCAGAAGCCAGTGCGGTGGTAATTCTCTCTTCCTTGGAAGCATCCGGCACCCAGTTGAACGTAATTTTGGAATTGGTGTATTCTTCGATTTTACTTTTAATCGTTTCAGTAGGCGGAGAGGCGGTGTGGAGTACGTTCAGCCAGGTAAATTCCAGTTTGGATTTGGGATCATAGGTTTGGCTGCTTTTTTCCTCTGCCCCTTTGTCACCACAAGCCGCTAGAAAAACACTCATGACCATCAGTGCGGCAAGAAGACCCGATACTCCCTTTTTCATCTTGGTACCTTTTTTCATCGTGTTTGCTCCTTTTCTGTTGTATATTCATGCCATATCTTCCTCTTTCACCAGAACCTCTCGCTCTATTTTGCTGAATACCTGATGCGTCATCCACATCACGAGATAACCGATAAGGCTCGCTCCGGCAAAAGTCAGAATTCCTGGGTACAGGCCTAGAATCAATGAATAAAGCACGACAATGGCTACAAAAAGAACAAGTGTATATTGTAAATACGAAAATCCAATGACAATCGACATCTTGATCTTCAGTCTGATGCCTTTCCAATCATAGTGAGCCAGCAAAGGAAAAATGTATGCCAAAGAGATAAGATACAAAAAGGCACCCATCAGTGTCACCACACGAACATACCAGGAGGAGACGTTGACGATATCCACGTAGAGCACATAACCCACAACGCTGTAAAGCCCGCCAATGATAACTGCTTCTTTAAAGCTTTCTTTAAAGTAACGTACAAACGTCGAGAAAATGGCGATTTCTTCATTGCCCCGAATCCATTGCCTTAAAATGCTAAGCATAGCAACGGTTGCAGGTCCCACACCTATAAAACCCAGGCCCATGATCGTCGCAATCGTCCACAGCAAGTTCAGGTAGACCAGGCGTAACAGGCACATGCACCATTTGTTCATGTTTTCTACAAACCGTACCATTTTGCATCCTTCCCATCGTCATTAGTAAACGCCGTCCTCACCAAATTTCTTAGCGAGTCGATTGGAGAACATAATCAGAATCAAACCTACTACACCTTTAAATAGTCCTACTGTCGTACTGAAACTTAACTGTCCATTTTTTAAGCCCGCAGTATAAATATAGGTGTCAAAGATTTCGGCAACCTCGCGGTTTAATGAGTTCAATAACAGATACATATGCTCAAAACCCAAATCCAACGTGCTCCCGATTTTCAAAATTAACAACGTAATAATAACCGGGCGGATCGCTGGCAACGTAACGTGCCATGTCTTGCGCAAACGTCCAGCGCCGTCCATCTCTGCCGCCTCATACAATTGTGTATCCACCACTGTAATTGCAGATAAATAAATGATGGTAGACCAGCCGAGTTCCTTCCAAATCACTTGCCCGATATAAACTGTTCGCAGCCATTGCGGAGATGTCAAGAAGCTGATCTTTTCACCGCCCAGCGCGGCAATTATTTCATTCAGCACACCGCCGTCCACCGTCAGGAATACATAAGAAATCGAAACGATAATAACCCATGACATAAAATGCGGAATGTAGATAATGGTTTGAATAATGTTTTTGAAAAACATCTTCCTAACCTCGTTCAGCATAAGCGCCAATATGATCGGCAATGGAAAAAAGATTACAATATTCAGTGCAAATAAAACCAGCGTATTGCGAAGCAACATAAAAAAAGTAGGCTCAGTAAACAAACGAATAAAATGCTTCATTCCTACCCATGGACTGCCTGTGATTCCCTGAAAAGCTTGATAATCCTGAAATGCAATTACCAGTCCCCCCATAGGGAAATACTTGAAAATAATGAAGTAAACCAGCCCGGGTAAAACCATCAGATAGAGTAGCTTGTGTTTCTGGATTCGTAAAAGGCTTTCCGTCGTTCTTTTGTTCTTTTTCATTCTCATCTTCATATTTGGTGCGGGGGCACTTGAGACTTTCATTAGTAGTTCGACCTCCTTCAAACGTTCCTGTATACGCTTTCAAGAGTACGTTATTTTCGGCATTCCGCATATAATCATAAAATGATAGCGTTTACAAAAATAGGCGAACAGCCTACTTTACACCCTTTTCACCTCAGATAATGATTACTACACAACTTAATGATTATCCTCTTGTTTTCACCCTTAGAGAACACCTCAAGTTATGATTATATACGGAATTCTTTCCTCTTGATAAGGTTTAAATGTAAACGATTACAAGGAGGTCACCCACATTGGAACAGCCATTATTCAAACCAAAATCACGAAAAAAAGAATCTCTGGGCAGTCGTATCTTCAACATTGTAAATAGTACACTCTTGATTCTCATTGCCCTCACTTGTCTCTTGCCTTTTTTGAATATCATCGCCAGCTCATTTGCTTCAACTGAGGAAGTAGTGGCCAAGAAGTTCATTTTATTCCCTGTTACTGTTTCTTTGGATGCTTATCGCTATATCCTATCCACTCCAACGATTTTTAGAGGACTTGGGGTTTCGATCGGAGTAACGATCGTGGGTACAGTTGTAAGTATGATTTTTACCGCTTTTATGGCTTATGGATTATCCCGAAAATATCTCCTTGGCCGCAATACAATTAACTTTATTGTCGTGTTCTCTATGTTGTTTAGCGGGGGGATGATTCCGACATTCCTCGTTGTCAAAAGCATGGGGCTGATCAATTCGTATTGGTCCTTGATTCTGCCCGTAGCCATCAATGCGTTTAACCTGATTATCATGCGTAACTTTTTTCAGGCATTGCCGGATGATTTGGAGGAATCGGCTAAGATGGACGGATGCAACGATTTTGGAATCTTCTTTAAAATTATGTTGCCCTTAGCCCTGCCTTCCATTGCAACTATTTCTTTGTTCTACGCTGTTGCCTACTGGAATACGTAC
Organism: Paenibacillus sp. N119s; assembly: GCF_059447605.1. Taxonomy (NCBI): domain Bacteria; kingdom Bacillati; phylum Bacillota; class Bacilli; order Caryophanales; family Paenibacillaceae; genus Paenibacillus; species Paenibacillus sp. N119s. Next base: position 12,893 of record NZ_JCAJRU010000111.1, read on the forward strand.
ATGCATGCCATTCTCTATATCAATGATTCTGCCAAATGGCCGATTCAAGTCCTGCTTCGCCAAATTGTTATCGTTTCCAGTGGTATGCAGGCAGAAGGAACCGCGGTAGATGTCATCCCGCCTGCGCAGACGATTAAGATGGCGGTCATTGTCATAGCGACCGTTCCGATGTTAATCGTGTATCCATTTGTGCAAAAGCATTTTGTCAAAGGAGCTTTGTTGGGGGCGGTTAAAGGTTAATTGGCTTGCTTCATCTTTCGATAAGCCCCTGGTGTAACCTGTTCTTTTTTCCGAAAAGAGCGGATGAAGTTTTGCGAATTATGATATTGCAGTCGCTCGGCAATTTCTTTAATCGTCATATCTGTCTCAACGAGCCACTTTTTGCTCATTTGCAGGCGATAGCCCATCAGATATTCACTGAACGTCGTTCCGTATTCTTTTTTAAAAATGCTGCTTAAATAATTCGGATTGTAATGTAGTCGGTCTCCAATGAGTTCCAATGATAATTCCTGGTCATATTCAGCACGGATAATCGCGGCTATTTTCTCAGAGAGACAACGGAATTGCTGATTGGTCTTCTCCTTCATGCTTTTTACCATGGGGAGAATAACCTGCTCTAACAGCATACGTTCTATCTCCTCCGGGTTACGAATGTCCAGCAAACGGTGATACAGGGCATGATTGTCTTGCGTTAGCAGCACTTCAATCCCTAATAGCTGCTCTAGTTGGATAAGATTATTGACAAACCGTACCAACAATACTTCAAAGTTCATGGAATGATTGTTCTTTGTCATCATTTCCGCCAATAAAGAGTGTACGGTATGATGTACCTGCTCTTCATCCCCTATGCGGATGGCATCAAACAGATTTGACTCCAATTCTGCAGGATAGTGAAGCAGCACCGGCCCTGAAATGACCATGGAAATATCTTCATAAAAAATAATCGACTCTTTACCCAGATTCAAACGGTGGTGCAATGCTTGCTTGCTCATCTCACAAGCTTCTTTGCTGTCTAACAAGTTATCATACGCTGTGCTTATACCGATGCTGATAGATACATTTAGATACTCTTTTACATTCTGAATCAAAAGGGACGCATGATCCAGCACTTGCTTTCTCATTTCCTGTGCACTCTTATTTGCCAGTATTAATATGGTAGCCTGGGTGTTGTCGTTCAAAATGATGGGAAGCATACGCTGCTGCTCTGGAATCGTTTCTTCTACGATCTTGTTAATGGCCAGCAGTAAAACATCTTTATCCGAAGGTTCCCGATCCCCCAGATTATCCAGTTGAACCAACAAGGTAATATACATTTGATTCTCGATCTGCGGGTAGCCCAGACGTGGCATTTTTCGTACCAATTCCTCTGCGGAAATACGTTTGCGAAACAGGTTGAGAATCAATTGTGTTTCCAACTGTGGCATTTCGGACTGTATGAGACTTTCCAAGCTTTCCTTCTCGGTTACAATGTTGTCGATGGAATTAATAATCCACTCAATTTCATTTTTGGAAGGTTCATTTTTGAAAGTCAAATTAGGATTTTTGGGCAAGCTGCGTTTTATTTGCTGAAATGGCTTGGTAAAGTAAATGGCAATGATGTAGGCTACGACCACCATTAAAAGCGTTAAAACAACGCCCATCATGATAATCCCAAATTTGGTCGTTTGAAACGCGTTTGCAATCTCTTTTTTGTCTAATACCGTTAAGTAAGTCCAATTGTTGTAAGCAGATTTGGCATAAATGATTTGTCGTGCAGGCTGATGCTCCGTTTTCTCCAATGTGAGCATGCCTGTGTTGTCTGATTTAGCCGTCACTTCCGAAATGTGCTGAAGCTGCTGAGCCGACAATAAGGAAGTAGCAGGCTCCGTTTCGTACATCAAGTTGCCTTGGTTATTCAAAATAAACACAGGCATATGGTCCTCTGTTTGAATGGTACGACTTAACGTCTGCGACGAAATATCAGACAGCGCAATCGCCTGCTTCTTTTTGGAAAACACAGGTAAGGTATTCACAAAGTGGATTCCTTTATCTGTTTTGATCCAGAAGAGTCCCTTCTCTTGGTGATCGATATAGGTACTAATCAGCTTTTCTCGTTCCGTTGTCGTCAAATAAGACAGGCTTCCATTGGAGATTCTCCAATTCTGATTTAGACTGATCAGTGAATACTCAGTTCCTTCCAATCCCATCGTAGCAATATAATTGAGCTGGGTATTTACATTCCGATACGCTACAAAATCTTTTTCTGTAATGGGATTTTTGACAACTTCACTAAAGGAACTGGTCGTGCTATACGTATTAAAAGCGTATTCAATCGTTTGGATTTTCTGTTCCAGGCTATTTCTGATCTGTGCCATGTAGCTTTGCTTGGTATTGGAAACTCTCTCCACAACGGAGCTAATTGTTGTAAAATAGATGTAGCTGCCGAAGCTGGCCACCAATCCTATTCCCAAAACCAGAATCGTAATAAAAATAGTGTAGAACATTCTTCCTTTTTTCATTGCGCTCCCCCTTTGGTTCTTGGTATTACATCAAATTATAGCGCTTTCATTTCGAGGTTTAAATCTTTTTTTTCACGTGTGCATTGTTTTTTACATCCGTATCATTCCAATTTATGTTGATTTTATTTGGTTTAACGGCAGTTAAAAAGAAATTGGGAGGTCTCTTATGTTACATGTCGTTAGTACTCAGGAACAGATCGTAAAAGAAGAATTTCCGCTAGATACTTCCTTCCTCACCCTCTATCCCGTAGCGGTACATGAAGCCCGTCCTTTTGTATTGGTGTTACCTGGCGGTGGCTACGAGCATTTGGCCTCACATGAAGGA
>NZ_JCAJRU010000112.1:0-15608 GCF_059447605.1 Paenibacillus sp. N119s
GCAAAGTATCGTAAGCCGTTCAGTCGACCCGTTACGGCCTGCTGTGTTGACGGTGGGAACCATCCAAGGGGGCTTTGCGCAAAATGTAATTGCGGAAACTTGTCGCTTGAGTGGAACAGTTCGTACGTTTGATGAGCAGACCCGGGCAATCATGAAGAAGCGACTGCATGAGGTAACTGAGCTCACAGCAGCAACATACGGTACAACAGCACAGATTCGTTATATTATGGGATACCCACCGGTTGTAAATGATGTCCAGGAAGCTTCTCGCTTTTTTAAAGAAGCAAAGTCTGTGTTCGGCGAGGGGAATGTCCAGGAAGCATCAAAATTGATGCCTGCCGAGGATTTTGCGTATTATTTGGAACGTGTACCAGGTTGTTTTATGTTCGTGGGGGCAGGTAATCCTGCTAAAGGTGCAATTTATCCGCATCACCATCCAAAATTTGATTTTGATGAGGATGCCATGATCAACGCAGTTCGCCTGTTTATTGCCATGTCTACGGGGTATGCTGCTGGGCGAAAAGAAAGGGTAACTAACGGCTAATACGATCTAAATTGGAAACGGTCCAATTTGGAGTATGAGCTGAATGAAATGGGGTACCCTACTCTTGAAAAGGAGGGATACCCATGAAAAAGGTTCAGGAAGTTATGACTAAAAAATGTGTGACAGTTACCCCGCAGGACAATATTTACGAAGTAGCGGTCAAAATGAAAGACAATGATACCGGCTTTATCCCAGTTGTGGAAAGCGAAGGCAGTGACAAGTTGATCGGTGTGGTAACAGACCGTGACCTTGTTATTCGCGGCTATGCGGCTAAAAACTCTGGTTCTGGTTCGGTGGATACGGTAATGACGACAGGTATTCGTACAGCCAGTGCTGACATGTCAGTGGACCAAGCAGCTGAACTGATGGCAGAGCAGCAAATCCGTCGCTTGCCTGTGACGGAAGGAGATCGGCTGATCGGGATTGTTTCGATCGGGGATATGGCTGTTCGTAATATTTTTGCAGACAATGCCGGAGAGGCGCTTAGCCAAATTTCTGAGCAGGTTCACTAGAAAAGTAATAAGGTAGGCATCAGTTTGGGATGGTCTTTATTCCGAGCTTTTGAACAGGAGTTCAACCCAAGTATGGGTTGGACTCCTTGCTATTCCGGTTGATCTGCGAATAAACGGATAAGCTATTTAGTATAGAACTTTGAGTGTCAGGAGGTAGTCATGAATCCAGATCATCCTTGTATTGTACAACGTGATTTTACTGTTTTGCTGGAAATGGGTTTGCCTAATTCCGAATGGGCTCGCTCACAGTTGCAGATTTATGCAGAGCTAGTAAAAAGCCCATCCTCTTTTCATACATATCACATCACTCCGTTGTCGCTTTGGAACGCAGCCGCGCTCGGGTGGAGTGCTGAGGACATTCAAAATAGTTTGCACTCTATGTCCCGTTGGGATATTCCGCGTGATTTGTTGAAGGATATTGAACAGCTTGTTTCTAGGTATGGGACATTGACGCTGTCACGCGCGAGTGAAAAAGAAGAACAAAATTACGGCACACATACGATTTACACGTACCGTGATGAGCATAAGTCAAACCGAGGTACAAAGACGGGAAAAGCCATCAACACTTACACCATAGGTGATCACTTGATCTTGGCAGCAGAGAATCCAACCTTACTGGATGAGCTATTAAACAAGAAAGAGCTAGAACAGCTTGGTTTGCTTCGCATCAATGAGACAAGCGCCTCCGTACCCTCCGAAAATCGTGGCTTGCTCAAGCAGGAATTAACTCGCTTGGGATATCCCGTTGTAGATACGGCGGGTTATCTTGAGGGGAATCTGCTCCGTTTTACCTTGGGTAAGGGACAAACGGAGTTGCAGCTTCGTGATTATCAGGTAAAAGCCGCTGATGCATTTGAAGGCGCAGACGGCTTAGGGGGTAGTGGTGTATTGGTGCTCCCATGCGGAGCCGGAAAAACAGTGATCGGTATGGCTGTAATGAATCGTTTTCAGTGTGAGGTGCTTATTTTAACCTCCAATACTATTTCCGTGCGGCAATGGATCGAAGAATTGAAGCAAAAGACGAATATTCCTGCAGTTTCAATCGGGGAATACAGTGGTCAGAAAAAGGAGGTGCGACCGATTACGGTGGCAACCTACCAGATTTTGACACATCGTCGCACCAAAGACGGACAGTTTGAACATATGAAGCTGCTGAGTGAGCGGAAGTGGGGACTCATTATTTATGATGAGGTCCATTTGCTGCCTGCACCAGTATTTCGGGCGACAGCTGACATTCAGGCTACCCGCCGTTTGGGACTAACAGCTACGCTGGTTCGAGAGGACGGGTGTGAGCGGGATGTGTTCTCTTTAATTGGACCTAAACGGTACGATATGCCGTGGAAGGAACTGGAGCGACAGGGGTGGATCGCTCAGGTCGAGTGTGTAGAGATGCGTTTGCCCATGACCACTGAACTTCTAGAGCGAAGTATGCGCGCTGAAGGCAGACAGCAATACCGAATTGCAGCCGAAAATCCGGCTAAGTTGGAGGCTGTACGCAGTCTGCTGCAGCAACACAAGGGAATACCAACGCTAATTATAGGTCAATATTTAGACCAGTTACGTATATTGGCTCAGGAACTGGACGTCCCACTGATCACTGGTTCCATGACTCAAAGCGAACGGGTACGTTGGTTTGATGCGTTTCGCAAGGGTAATATTCAAACCTTATTAGTCTCCAAGGTAGCAAACTTTGCAGTCGATTTGCCGGATGCAGCAGTAGCGATAGAGGTATCGGGCAGCTTTGGCTCCCGTCAGGAAGAGGCGCAGCGACTTGGCCGCATTTTACGACCAAAGGCAGGCGAGAATAAAGCTTATTTTTATGCATTAGTGACGGAGAACAGCAAAGAGACGGATTTTGCAGCACGTCGTCAGCTGTTTCTAATTGAACAGGGCTATGAATATGCGATTCGCAGGTTTGATGGGATGATGGCTGGCAGAAGCCAGAAGGATGAGATAGAAGATGGCGGAAAGAAAAAGGAGGCCTAATCAAGGATGGACATAACGAGTACGCAAGGCAACTGGAATGAGCTTTCAGCGGATGAGCTGCTGGTGCTTAGACGATGCTTTGTCCGGTATGCGGCACAGCCTATAAAGGAAGAGGAGCCTATGCAGCTTACCCGAGGTACCTTGAGTGGAGTCGAAACAAGACTGGCACTGCATGGGCTTCGCACTCGGGGGTGGCTGGAGGCAGTCACCAAATCGTGGGGTGAACGGATTTTATATATTCCTGTTGATCGGCTACCTGCTCTGTACGATATGTTGTTACAGCAAACTCCGATCAACAAGATACATACGGATCATCCATTAACGGTACATGAAGCAATGACAGGATTGGAGTCAGAGTTGCTGCATGTGTTGTCACATATTGCTATACAGGGAGTTCCTTTGACGGCCAAAGGAACCATACATAAGCGGTCATTGCAAAAATTAAGTGAACTGACACCCTTTCGCTCGGAGGATCTGGAGGGAATTGGGTTGCATTATGCGCATGCCGAGCTATATCCCGTACAAACGGTGGTCATGATCGATTTACTGCTCAGTTTGGGACTATTAGTAAAAGAAACGGGATCTCTTCGCATTCAGGAAGCGGAACTGGCGACATGGATTCGGTTGTCTGCTGGACAAATGCGCAAGCATATTTTTGCCACCTTGATGGAAAGGTACGGCAAGGCTGAAGCGTCCATGCAGCATTTCCGCTATATGCTGTGTGCCGTCTCACAGCATGTAGGAACAGATGGATGGATATCTATTCAATGTTTGCTGCAATGGATGCACCAGGTAGGTTTAATCTCGCTGGATAGTTCAAGTGAAAAAGATTTTATGAACAGTACCCTTATAGACATTGTTCCTGTAATCACAAATCTCAAAGGGCTTGCGGATGAAAGGAGATTTGATGTTAATTTCAGTGAACCTTTTATGAAGGAAATCAAAGGTTGGTTGAAGGCCCTGGCTGCTTTTGGAATGGGGGATTGGGGTCAGACCGCATCAGGCGAACTGTGTTATCGTTGGAATGTACCGGTGGCAGATCTGAATCAACTCCATAATGAGGAGGCAACATGCCAAGAGCAAGGTGCCTTTTATGTGCAGCCTGATTTCGAAATATTAGTTCCACCAGATGTCGCATATGATGTGCGCTGGCGATTGGAGTGCTGCTGTGAACGAGTGACAGGAGATCGGATGGTAGTATATCGAATCACCAGAGAGAGTATTACAAAGGCAATCGAGCTCGGCATGGAGGCCAAAACGATTCCTGCTCTTTTGGACAAGTACAGCCGGACAGGTGTGCCCGAACATGTACGGCTGGCGGTAGAGCAGTGGGCAGGCGATGTCGGACGAACGGCCTTTGCCACGGTAACACTTTTGCGATGCGGTACTCGGGACGATGCGGACATGGTTGCACGTCATCCTGCACTTGAAGGATTACTGGAGCGACTCGGTGATAAAGACTTTATTATTCCGGTACGCTCTGCTAACAAAATACGAAAAGCGCTCGCTGCAATAGGATTAAGTCCGCGGCTTGAGCCGGAAAGTGTGGATGAGCCAGCTCATCATTATCCACTCTTGACGGAGACGGAGAACCTAGATGCAGGGCACTTCCTTTTTTCGCAAGAGGGAAGAGCTGGTCTGGTTTATACAGGGCGCACGTTGCATTTTTATGAACAAGAGCACACGCTGCCTGATCCGTCTGACTATTTTCCAGAAAAATCTACAGTGCCGTCTTCATGGATAAAAGAATGGAGGAGTTACCATGCTTCCACTTCCAGGCAGTTGATTGAGCAAGCGATCCGTTGGCAGGCGGCGGTGGGGCTGCGAATGGATGGAAAAGAGGTTAAATGGATACCGGAATCGGTGCTTTCCGGCGATCCCTGGAGTGTCACAGGCTGGTATGCCTCAGGAATGGCTGAGGAAACACCTTCCCGTGTGATCTTGCGGCCAAGTGATTGGTCTGATATGAGGCTGTTGGTTCCTTTTACATCGTAGTGTCAGGAAGTGCATGAAACTCCTTCTTCTCAATAGAAGGATGTGGTATGATAAATGAGTCTACTTATATTGGGTAGAACTTTATATAAAGCGAGATGACATTCATGAGCGTAGCCGAGTTAAACACGGTCAATATGGCAGAAGTGCTTATTAACGCCTATGAATTGGGCGATATGGTCAACCGGTCCTTCGAGGTATCGGATTATTTATATTGGAAGCAGCGTGTGGAAGCGGACCCGTCTATTCAGGCGTGTGTACGCAAGCTGGAGGCCAAAAAGGAGCGTTTCGCTGAAACGGAGCGTTTCGGACATTTTCATCCAAACTACCATGAAGCGAAGGACGCAGTGCAGGCGGTTGAACTGGAACTGGAACAATTTGAGGCGGTTAGGGAGTTCAAGCGGGCTGAAAAAGCGCTGGATGATATGCTTCATGCCATGTCTGAAACGATTGCATATTCTGTGTCCGAGACCATTAAGGTGCCGAGCAACGATCCGAATGTGAAAAAGGGCGGATGCGGCAGCGGAGGGAAATGCTCCTGCGGATAGGCCATAGGAATGATACGGAGGGGAGATGAAGCGAATGTTTGCCGAGCGGACAGGGTACATCATTTGGGTAAGCGATATCAAGGCTGCCCGCAATCTGGAGAAATACGGAAATGTCCACTATATTTCAAAGCGTATGCAATATGTAGTTATATATATGAATGCGGATCGGGCAGAGGACACCGTTAAAAATATTCGCAGACTTTCCTATGTACGTAAGGTTGAGCGCTCTTTCCGAAACGAAATTAGGACGGAGTACAACGACGATAAGGAAAAGATGAAAGAATATGAAATATAAGCTTTAATTGTCTATACATTGTAATTTTCACAAAAAAGGTCAGCCTGCGGGCTGGCTTTTTTTGTGAAGCCAGGACTTTTGCATACTGATCTTAATGCTGTTAGACCTAAAAAATCTTTAAAAAACACCCATATACTTCAATTTTGTAACTTGTAGTCCCGGGTCTGTTGAGGTAACATATGAATATATTGGTAGATATAAAGACCTATCTGGTGGGGAGAGTGATCCCGTGCGTGACAAGGCAATGCAGCGATGGAGTACATACGAACCGTTCTACGTGGAGATGGGCGATAAGAAAGTCGCCGATATCGTGATTACCAATCATGCGAAAACACGTTATTTAGATCGGGTAGAGCAGAAACAGTCCGAGACGAATCATATCGCCGCCTGGCTTTGGGAGTGCCTAAAGCAAAACAGGATGGAGTCCTATTATCATAATGAAGAGGATGTATATTTAATTGATGGTGATCTGGTCGTTGTCGCCGAATTTGGTGAATTGCCAGGTGAGATGGACATAGCAGGGAATCCGCTTCATAAGATGATTATCATTACCTTTTTGGGTCGGATGTCGGAGACGATCGAATTAAGGGACTTGAAGTCCTACTATTCGTGGCTGCGCCATTCGCGACGCATGACACTGATGAAAAGTACTCGCAAGCAAAAATAAACGGTGATTTGGCGAGCGGTTCCATTAGAAAGCCTGCTCATTGACACCGTCGAACTTGAGTAGAAGTATGCAGTTATCAGCTGCATGCTTTTTTGTTTTGCAAAACATATAACTCCCCAATTCGGTAAGTTTACTCGGAAATTGTTCGCCAGACGTTTTTCTTATGTTAAGATAGGGAGATCAGAGGGGAGAGGGCTGTCGTATGAACTTTCATCAGCTGCACATTTTTTATACCGTAGCGGAGCGCGGAAGCTTCTCGGCGGCGGCGCAAGCGCTGCACATGACGCAACCGGCGGTGACGATGCAAATTCAGTCTTTGGAAGATTATTTTGGCACGAAGCTACTGCACCGATCGACTAAAAAAATTGAGCTTTCGGAGGCAGGAGCGACATTACTGCCTTTTGCGAAAAGAAGTATGCAACTGATCAGGGAAGCTGACGAGGCGATGTCTGCTTTTACTCACATGCTGGAGGGAAGATTGCATATAGGCGCCAGCCTAACCATTGGTGAGTATATCGTGCCAAGAATGCTGGGCCCATTTGGTCAGGAGTACCCTCACATACGCATGGCCATGAATGTAATGAATACGACTCAAATTATGGATGATATACTAAAACATCAGTTGAATTTAGGGCTGATCGAGGCTCCAGTTCAACACCCTGATATTGTGGTGGAAACTGTGATGCAGGACGAACTGAAGCTGATAGTTCCTTCGGGACATGTGCTGGCCAAGGCTAAAAAAGTAGTGTTAGAAGATGTATTTAAGCATCCTTTTGTAGCCAGAGAAAAGGGTTCTGGTACACGACAAGTCATAGAGGAAAGGCTGAAAAGGCGTGGTGCAGATGCTTCTCGATTGGATATCGTAATGGAGATGGGCAGCACTGGAGCAGTCAAATCAGCGGTAGAAGCAGGGCTGGGGATTACGATGCTGTCACCTTCTTCCGTCAAACATGAGGTTGCACTTGGACTGTTGAAAGTTGTAAACCTATCAGATATTACCTTCAAACGAGAATTTTATGCAATTCATCTGAAGTCAGCGTTGTTGCCGATTCCGGTAGTCACTTTTCTGTCTTACTTGCGTCGTCATGACCAGGAAATAGACGTATTTGCGGAATCCCAGAACAAACTTGTAGAGATGAAAGAGGAGGAGAATTTGTGAAATGAAGGAACAGATGAATTCACAACGATATGATCTGCATACACATACTCAAGCATCTGATGGTATGCAATCACCTGCGGATAATGTACGCTGGGCAAAGGAAAAAGATCTGGCCGGTGTGGCTATCACAGATCATGATACGGTGGCCGGTCTGGAGGAAGCATTGGAGGAGGGAAGACGCATAGGCATGGCTGTAGTGCCGGGTGTGGAAATCAGCACACGTGCTGGCGGTAAAGATATTCATATATTAGGTTATTTTATGGATTACCGTAATAAACTATTTTTGCAGCGGTTGGAAAAACTGAGACAGGCGCGGGATACTCGTAATGATTTGATTCTGAGCCGCTTGCGTAGCATGGGCGTGGAAATCACGCTCGATGAGGTGGTGGCTACGATGGGCAGACCGCTGGCGCCGGATGAAAGCATTGGACGTCCGCATATGGCCGATACGCTGGTTCAAAAGGGTTACGCGAAGGATATGCGGGATGCATTTGACCGTTACTTGGCAGAAGGTGCCCCCGGATATGTGTCTGTACCTCGTGTAGAGCCTGCGGAGGCTATAAGCTGGATTCGTGAAGCTGGAGGGGTGCCTGTAGTGGCCCACCCCGGCTTGTATGGAAATGATGAACTGGTGCGCTCCATAATAGAGGCAGCGAAGCCTGCAGGGTTGGAGGTACGACATTCGGATCATGATGCTGAGGCCGAGAGCCGATATACTGCCATGGCAGCGCATTACGGACTTATCGCAACGGGCGGATCGGATTTTCACGGTTCACGTCAAGGTGTGATTTTCCACGGTGATCTGGGTAGCCGCAGTGTGGATGGTCAAGTTGTTGAGGAATTGAGAAAGGCTGCTGTTGCACAAAAGTAAATGAGAAAAGCCCCTTGCCTACCGCATGGAACACAAGAAGTGTACGTGCAACGGGCAAAGGGTTTTTTTGTGGATTTTATATGTGGGTGGAAGCTAGTCGTTTTTGATACGATTCGGCAGCTTTTTGACCAGTTCCTCATCAGGTGTGATAAAGAGCGTACGCTGATGATCGTAGATGACAAAGCCGGGCTTCGCGCCGCTGGGCTTGCGTACATGTCGAATCAAGGTGGCGTCTACAGGTACGCTGCTGGACTGCTTGGCTTGACTAAAATAGGCAGCCAGTTGAGCTGCTTCCTCCAACGTCGCATCTCCGAATTTCTCGGCACGAATAACGACGTGTGACCCTGGAATATCTTTGGTATGCAGCCACGTGTCGTTAGGTCCGGCCAGTCGGTTGGTCACATATTCATTCTGTAAATTGTTTTTGCCGACCAGCAGTTCGATGCCTTCGGATGATGTATATATGTGCAAGGTCGGACGGTCATTTTTCTTCTTTTTCTTTCCTTTTTTTACTCGATCTCTGAGGTAACCTTGCTGAACCAGCTCGTCACGAATCTCTTCAATATCGTTGATAGAGGCATGGGCTAGCTGCTGAAGAAGATTGTCCATATAGCGAATTTCTTCGTGCGTCTTCTCTAATTGTTCGTCAATAACAGCCAGACTGTTTTTATATTTGTTGTACTTTTTAAAATAACGCTGTGCGTTATCTGAAGGGGGGAGTAGCGGGTCCAATGGAATGGTGATCGCACCCTGTTTCTCGTCATAAAAGTTAGTGAGTGTTACTTCCTTGTCCCCCTTTTTTACCTCATGCAGTGAAGCAAACAACAGCTCTCCGTAAATCCGAAATTGATCGGCATCTTCCGCTTCGGCTAAGTCCTGATGAAGATGGTCGAGTTTTTTTACGTTTTTACTCCGCTCGTTTTGCAGAAACCGCAGCAGGTCGCTAACCTTTTGCTTAACTGTGTCCCGTTCTGCCTTTTCACCGAAAAAGTCCTCCATACACTCGCTGATGGTCGTGTATTCCTTACGCTCTCCTTGGATCAACGTCAGTGGAATGGCTGAAAATATTACTTTATCTTGTGCATTTAGTCCAGATACTGGCTGAAAACGATGATTCCGCACGTCATCCATCATGTCACTGAATGTATTCCACAGTCGACGATCCTTGTCACCAGATGTTTCATCATTAGCCGCTCGGATCAGTATCTCTTCAGCAATAAGCGGACTAAGTCCGGTAAACGTGTTCACTAGCCAACGTTTGAGAGCTTCCTCGGTCTCAAGGGCTGCTTGATACGAGGAGATGAAGGCTGCTTCTTCGACTTCTAGCGGATTCAGCTTATTTTGTTCGGGAGGCTCCGTGTATTGAAAGCCCGGCATAACGACCCGATAGCTGCTGATAGAGGGGGTAACATGATGAATGCCATCCAGCATCATACCTGTTTCCGGGTCAAGCAAAATAATGTTGCTATGTCTACCCATCACTTCAATAATAATCCGCTTTAATGAAATATCCCCCAGCTCATCACGCTGACGTATATCCATATGAATAATGCGCTCCATGCCCACCTGTGTGATGTTCTCAATAATGCCTCCTTCACAATGTTTACGAAGAAGCATACAAAACATGGGTGCTTCTGTCGGATTGAGAAAGCTCTGCTCTGTAAAATGTACACGCGGGAATGTCGGATTAGCCGACAGCAATAGCTTTACACTCCCGCCTTGTGCCCGCAGGTTCAGCACGATATCGCGCTCGTTTGGCTGATGTATTTTATTAATGCGCCCGCCCCGGATCGCTTGCAGTTCGTGTACGATAGCGCGGGTTACGATTCCGTCCAATGCCATAATGTATGTTCTCCTTTGAAGCAAATGTATTTTCGCCTTCCTTCTATGATACATAACTTTGGGACAAAACTTAAGCGGCTTTGTGATATTTCAAGTCCTGTCCGAATAGATTGAATCAAGAAAGTCTGTCCAGCATATCAGCAATCGCGGCAAAAAATATAATAACGGGCAGCCATCCTACGCACAACCGACGGAAACGGACTATCTGACCGGGAGGGAATTGGGGAGAATGGAACAAGCACACTGGCACCAATTAAGCAATGAACAGCTTTCAACTAGTCTGGAAGTCGACCCGAAGCAGGGTCTTTCGGAGGAACAGATTGCGGAACGAAGAGAAAGGACGGGATGGAATGAGCTGAGCGAGGGCAAGCGTGTTTCGGCATTTTTGCTGCTGCTCAACCAGTTCAAGGATTTTATGATGCTTGTATTGATGGGAGCGACCCTGATATCTGGCCTGCTCGGTGAATATTTGGACGCAATTACCATTATTGCTATCGTTGTATTAAATGGAATTCTCGGCTTTGTGCAGGAATTCAGAGCTGAACGTTCATTGCGGGCGTTAAGACAGCTTTCGGCTCCAACCGCCAAGGTGCTGCGAGGCGGCAAACGAATACAAGTTCAGGCCAGAGAGCTGGTCGTGGGCGATATCGTGCTGCTGGAAAGTGGTGATCGTATCCCCGCTGATGTAAGGTGGCTGAGTACAAACGGCTGTGATGTGGAGGAGTCTGCCCTGACAGGTGAATCGGTTCCGGTGAGTAAGCATTCCCGTCCTATTCATGCCGCTGAAGTACCTCTCGGGGACCAAAAGAACATCGGTTTTATGGGCACCATGATGACCAGAGGCACCGCACAAGGCGTGGTTATTCGTACAGGCATGAGTACTGAAATGGGGAAGATCGCAGACCTGATCGAAAATACGGAGTCGCAGGAGACACCGTTGCAGCACAGACTGGAACAATTGGGCAAAATTTTGATTATCGTGGCGCTGGCGCTAACCGTGCTCGTGGTCGTAGCGGGCATTTTGCATGGTCAGCCAGCCATGAACATGTTTTTGGCCGGCGTGAGCTTGGCCGTGGCGGCTATACCGGAAGGATTGCCCGCGATTGTAACCATTGCACTCGCTTTGGGTGTACAGCGTATGATCAAACGCAAGGCCATTGTGCGCAAGCTGCCTTCCGTAGAGACGCTCGGTTGCGCGTCTGTCATTTGCTCTGACAAAACGGGCACACTGACCCAAAATAAAATGACAGTCACTAAGCTATGGCTGGATGGTCGATTCTGGGGAGTTACGGGGGAAGGATATGACCCGCATGGTCATATTATGGACAGAGATCTTCCTGCCGACCTTAAAAACGGACAATCCTTGCGTAGATTGCTGCAAGCCAGTGTACTTTGTAATAATGCGGAAATTGTTCAAGCCGACATGGATGAGCTGCGTTCGAAAAAGAAGACTAAAGAGCCGACACCTGCCGCTGTGTGGGAGCTGAAAGGTGATCCGACAGAAGGAGCGCTGGTCACGTTAGCTGCCAAGGGCGGAGTCACGCGCCAAGGGCTGTATGAACTGTACACACGGGAGCGAGAATTTCCGTTTGACTCGGATCGGAAACGGATGTCAGTACTCGTACGGCACCAGGGGGGACATATCGTATTTGCCAAAGGAGCGCCGGACGTCCTGTTGGGGCAGTGCTCTTACATTTTGTGGGAAGGGAATGTCGTTCCGTTAACGGGTACGCTGCGCCAAAAAGTATTGGCAGCCAACGAAGGTATGGCATCAGAAGCGCTGCGTGTACTTGGTGTTGCTTACCGTGATGTTCGCTCGCATGAGCGTGTCTCTACGGTTGAGGAAGCTGAAACACAACTGATTTTTATTGGCCTGACCGGCATGATTGACCCGCCACGTCGCGAGGTTCGCGAGGCCATTGGCAAGTGCCGACGTGCTGGCATTCGCACCGTGATGATTACAGGCGACCATGGTACAACTGCGGAGGCCATTGCACAGCAGCTGGGCATTCTCCAACGCGGCTCACATGTGTTGACAGGACAGCAGCTGTCTCTCATGGATGATACGGCGTTGGATAATGCTGTTGATTCCGTCTCCGTGTATGCACGGGTGTCGCCGGAACATAAGCTGAGAATCGTCAAGTCGCTGCAAAGACGCGGACATGTCGTAGCTATGACCGGAGATGGCGTCAATGACGCACCCGCGATCAAGGCGTCGGATATCGGGATTGCAATGGGCATTACAGGCACAGACGTGACCAAAGAGGCGGCTGCGCTTGTGCTGAGTGACGATAATTTCTCAACGATTGTAGCGGCCATTGAGGAAGGACGAAATATTTACGAGAATATTCGTAAATTCATTCGTTATCTACTCGCCTCCAATGTTGGCGAAATTTTGACGATGTTTTTTGCCATGATGGCGGGGCTGCCGCTGCCTCTGCTACCCATTCAGATTTTGTGGGTAAATCTGGTGACTGATGGTTTGCCGGCCATGGCTCTGGGTGTGGATCAGCCGGAAAAGGATCTTATGGAGCATAAGCCTCGCGGCGCAAAGGAAAATATTTTTGCTCGTCGACTGGGCTGGAAAATCATTAGCCGCGGTCTGTTGATTGGCTTATGTACGCTTGCAGCCTTCTGGTTGACATTACGGATTGCTCCAGATGATGCAGGGCAATTGCTTAAAGCGCAGTCCGTTGCCTTTGCTACGTTAGTGCTTGCCCAGTTAATTCATGTATTTGATTGCCGCAGCTCCCGTTCTGTTTTCCATCGTAATCCGTTTCAAAATAGTTATCTCGTGCTCGCCGTGCTGTCCTCCATCGTGCTAATGCTGGTTGTAATGTATGTGCCGATGCTGCAGCCTGTTTTCAAAACGGTACCACTTGGTTTGCGTGAATGGTCACTATCTATTGTCGCAGCTGGAATTCCAACATTCCTGATGGGAGCGGGAAGTGTATGGGGCGGTCGACGTAACCGTCGCCGCGGCGGAAATACACACTTTTCAGCGGGACGGACAAAGTTTTCAGCCTAGCATTCGAGTCACGTATCACATTGCTTTCCCGCTTTTGCCCTGTATGATATTATGGGATCAAAGCTTCGAAGTGGAGCATGAGATCAGCAGCAACAGCGGGGGGAAGCTATGGAATTCACTAAAATGAACGGTCTGGGTAATGATTTTATCGTTTGGTACGGGCATCAGGAATTGCCGTCTGACGTCGCGGAATTAGCTGTTCGGCTATGTGATCGACATTTTGGTATTGGCGCCGATGGGTTGGTATATATATTGCCGTCTAACAAGGCAGATTTTCGCATGCGCATCATTAACTCGGACGGCTCGGAGGCTGAGCAATGCGGTAACGCTATTCGTTGTGCTGCCAAATACGTGTATGACAATAAGCACATCAACCGTGAACAGATTACAATCGAGACACTGGGGGCAGGTGTGCAGCAGGTTGAACTGACTGTAGAGAACGGAACTGTACGTATGGTGAAGGTAGATATGGGAGAGCCGATTCTGGAAGGATTGAAAATTCCAACTACACTGGATCTGACTAGCGTCATTAATGAGCCCATTGAAGCTGGAGGAAGTGGTTTTCGCTTTACGGCTGTATCTATGGGAAATCCGCATTGTGTCATTTATGTTGAGGATGCGCCTAGCTTTGAACTGGAGGCCTTGGGACCAAAGCTGGAGTGTCATCCGTTGTTCCCTAAAAAAACTAATGTTGAGTTCGCCACAGTACGAAGCCGGAAGCATATAGATATGAGAGTATGGGAAAGGGGAGCTGGACCTACGCTAGCTTGTGGAACCGGAGCCTGTGCTACGCTTGTTGCTTCTGTACTGAATGGATACAGTGACCGCCGCGCTATCGTAAGCCTGAAGGGCGGCGATCTGGATATCGAATGGAGCGTGGATGATAATCACATTTATATGACAGGTCCGGCTGAGATTGTGTTCGAAGGTCGTATATAGAAGTGAGGGGGAAGAAGACCTTAGCAGGTCTTCTTTTTTTGAGCTTTTATGGTGCTGTTGACTAGGAATATGGTGAACAAAGCGAGATTCTGTCTTTTTTTGATGTCTGAACAATGTATAATATAGAAAATGAGAAAACGAGAAGGAGGCCGTTCATAGTGCGGAAATTTCATTGGATTTCAGCGATTGCAGTCCTCATACTTGTAGCCACCGCGCTTCCGGTTCAAGCGGCGACTTTTCCTGCGTCCACGGAAACGACGGACAAGCAGGTGGGCTCGTTAACTCCGACAGTCGTAAGCCGTTTAGAAAAAGCAGTACAAGAACTTATCGGTTCCAAAACTGCATTTCAATTTGACGATGTGACGGATATGGGAAAAACCTGGATTGTCGAGGGTGAATTGGAGGACGGGACAGCTACGCTGCAGACAGAATATAATAAAGAGAAAAACAGGGTGGATTCTACAACCATACGCTATAAAATAGGTAGTTTGGGGAAGGCGATGAACGCTCCACTTAAGGAAAAAGTGCTAAACAGCGCCAAAGCGTTTGACAGCAAGCGTCCCTTACAATTCGAAGCATTCTGGCGGGTCAAATCCCCCTATCAATCCAATAAGCCATCAAATTACTGGGTATTCTGGGGAACTGGAGAAAAAGCTTCCTCATTGTATGTCGATGTGGATCAGGGTAATAGTATTACCATCAATGCGGACTATGCGCTGAAGCAGGTGGACCCTGTGATACTGAATCGTGCAGTGAACACATTTAAGCGGGTGAGTGGACAGCGAATCACAGTACAGCATGCCTCACGGTATAAGGATGAGAAGAATGGGCGTTCTTATTGGTCGTTTGAGGATGCAAGCGAGGCCAGTGAGGTTAAGATTGGTGCAGTAACAGGTAAAGTGCTAGCCGTATCCACATCTGGGATGGACTGGAGTGATGACGCGGATTTCAAAAAATCTTTTGCAAACCCCAAATATACCGCCGCAGAAGCATTAAAGCTGGTCAAGCCCAAGGCTCAGTTGTTGTTTAATATCAATTTGTCTAGCTACAAAGTAAAAGTCCAGGGAAATCAATATACGTTTTTCAGACAGCAAAAGGGGACGGATTCTATTGTGGCTAAAGTGAATAAAAAAGGGTCCTTTTATGAGTTCTCTCTCCATTCATCTGATGGGAAAATGCTATGAAAATGTAGTGAAAATAGAAAATGACCAATCAAGTTGCTTCA
>NZ_JCAJRU010000113.1:0-15543 GCF_059447605.1 Paenibacillus sp. N119s
ATTGGAGAGACTTGTAATATTAAAACACGCCACTTGGGGGCGTGTTTTTGTATTTGAAAACCTACCTCCAGCACCTATAAAAAATGCACTCTTCTCTAGTAGTCTAAACGTCTTATTCACCACCATTTTGCTATAATTAATAAAAGTCTTAAACCGTTTGCACAATATCTATGATATTGCCTCATTGAGGAAACCGTATAGGTGATTAAGTGTATGATTTTATTGCTTCTAAAAGAACAGTAATTCTTGGGGGAACTGAGACGACTTATGTGAAACTTATCCTAAGCGTCTCCATTAAGGAGCAAAATATGATAATCATTGTATTTATAGTAGCTATGATTTTAATATTTGTTTTCATATTTATCATATTTTTTTTAATTGCGAAGCACCAGAATAATCAGAAAACAGAAATGGATGTTCTTAACTTTTTAATAGAAAATCCGAGTAAAGCTTCTTTATACATGATCAAAAATGGTATGGTGAAAATCAGCTACAATTCAGAAATTAAAATGCCGCTTGCCAGCACTGCAAAAGTGATCATTGCTATTGAGTTTGCTCGCCAAGTAGCGGCAAAATTATTAGACGAACATGAACTTGTGGCTTTAGAGGAACTAAATAAATTTTATATTCCTAGTTCGGATGGCAACGCTCATAATAACTGGATTAAATGGATTAAGTCAAACCATAAAGAGGTTCAAGGGAAAATTACGTTATTTGAAATTGCTAGAGGTATGTTAGCGTACAGTTCCAATGCCAATACAGAATTTTTGATAGCGAGAATGGGATTAAGTGAGATAAATGATAATATAATAAAACTCTCACTTTCGTCACATGATAAAATCTTTCCCTTTTCATCTGCGGGTTTAATGTCCTCCTATATACAAGAAACAGAAAAAATGTGCTTTAAAGAATCAATACAAAAAATAAGTGAAATGACCTACGAGGAATACATGAAAAAATCCAGCGAAATACACCAAATATTAAATAGCGATGAGAGAATAGGATGTATTCAGAAATGGAACACCAAGCAGATTTATACACGAAGGCTTCAAGTTCTACAATCGCGAAGGCTTCCTCGTTCTACAACTAAGGAATATGCTCATATAATGAAGCTTATACACAAGGAGGAGTTAGTTCCTTCTTCTATAAATCCATATTTAAAACTGTTAGTTCAGCGACAAGTGAATAACTCCAAGCTAATAGAGTTTGGAAATAAAGGTGGATCTACCATTTCTGTTTTAACGGAGGCTTTATATTGCACAGATCGAGAAGGAAATGAATTTCAAATAGCCATGTTTATTCAAGATGAATCTGGGGTGGATCATATTTGGCTCAAGCAGAAGCTTGATTTGTTTTTTTACAAATTATTGACGGATACTGAATTTCAAGAAGAGGTAAGCAGCAAATTAACATATGATAAGGGAAGAAGTGATTGTTTTATTCAGTAAATCAGTAATATATTTGGTCTCTCATCATATTGGAGTGTGGAGACAACCGTAGTTGTAGAACCCACCTGTATTTAAGAAACAGGTGGGATTATACGGTTTTTATAATTTAGGAGATTACCAGCGAAGTTGACACCATCCGCAAAGTAGATATTATCAAATGGGAAATCTATTAATTACCTCATTGTATTCCTCTTGATCATTAGTGATTGCAGTTTAATAGAATTTTAATGCCTTACGGCTTTCATGATCTGAATACGGTTGTATGAGTTCATCATCAGTGCCTTACTTTTATAGCCAGGTTAAGAGAAAATGTCGCAGCTTTTGTGGAGACAGATTTTGAGTCATGCTGGCAGCTTCCGAAGATTTGGTTAGGATTTTGCAGACTCCCCAATCGGTGTATTTCTTCTTTTTGGAATCAGCATGCACGGTCAACATTTCCTTGAACGAATAAGGGAATGGTACAATACGATCCTTCTTCCCCTTGCCACTATTAATGCGGTCTGACAGTAACGGAAATCAACATCGACTAACTTGATATTAATCAGTTCACTGACCCGAACGGCCATATACAAAAGTGTCTTAACGATCATCATGTCTTGAAAATTCTTCACTTGCCAGACAACATCATAAGATCGCTTTAGCTCCTCTTCTGTGGGTACATAGGGGAGCTTCTTTGCTGCTTTGGGCACCTCGACTTCCAACTCTGCACGAAGGTGCTGGAAAAAGCTCTTCAGATAAGCATAGTTTGGGCGTTTTGATGTAAACCAAGCATTTCTGTTGCAAATTCGGATAAGCATCGGTCATGCCTGGTTACGGTCTAATAGCACAGGGGCGTTTTCCAATCAGCAATATATAGATCGAAACGTTTGCAAAGTATCTAAATAGGCATCGTGAGTAAATTTTGATATGTATATGATTTTATTCTAAAAAATGGTATGATAAATTGCGGAAAGAACTGTGCGATTCATCTGATTGCAGTAGTTCTCGTTTCATGATTTGATTTTCTTTATGTTCCTGATAAGGGGTGGTCATTTTGACAATACACCTACAGTTTCGGCAAAGTTTGATTATTATCTAAAACAAAATGATATGACACTGGCTCAATTTGCGAATATTCAGTTGTCCATCAAAGAACACTTAGTAATTGGATTATTCGCATCGTTCTGTTTCCGTGCAGCAGCTTGATCGAATCACTGTGGCTATAGGTTTACCGGAAGGTCACTTTTACGATCTATACATAGAAAACTACATCATTGACCTCTCCCAAAACATGAGACGAATTGAACCATTGTTATATCGTTGTACGGAGCTGAATAGGCTGGAAGCGATCCGTCGAATGATTGGACTTATGTACTTTCCCAGACTATATCAAATTGCAGAGACATTATTTTCACAGCGACAACATGCTGCTGCACGGATGCTCTATTAGAATGTGGCAGAAGTAGAAAAATACCAGCACTCCGAGCGCTTAGCAGTCTGTCAGTACCGTATTTTCTCGATTCAGATTGGAGACAATCAAAGCCGAAATCCAATATTTGATGAAACATCAACAAGAAAGTCGAGGGCGTGATGATTCTGCCAAGAAGCTAAGTTTGTCCCATGTTTGAGTACATCACCTATGCTGATCTATTGTGTGCTAGTGTCTGTGAAGCCCAAGGCGATTATCAACAAGCTCTACAATATACATATAACTACGCTGATTTAGATTGGGTCTTAGAGACTGATGAGGATACCCCACACTGGATTGGTTTGTTTCAACAATGGGCGGAAGGTAATACTTACACATTTAGGCTTTTATCAGAAGATATAAATGAACTACATGATTATGTTGAATATATCGCTGCAACATGAGGTAGTTCCAGCGTAGCTGATACCGCTTCTAGTAGATGAACGTATTTTTATGGGTAACATCTCTGGTGCTGTTGATTGTTGCATTTCAAGGAGGCCCATACGTTTAAGAAAACGTCGTCTAGTACCAAAAATCACAAAATGAACAGGAGGTACTTGCTGCGCTAAAAAATATACCTTTAGGTATGAGATTTGGGAATACTGCGTGGCTATGCAAATTATGGGGGATATCGGTGTGTTACATGTGGAGACTGATTCGGTATGGCGTGATTTAATCTGCGAATATGTGAAGCAGCAGCCAGATATGAAATATATCGCAGGTATAGCAACGGAGAAGGAAGCCATTCATTTTGCAGAACAGTATAAAGTCGATGTTATCGTGATGGATGTAACACTGACCTCTTCCCAGTACGATGGGTTGGATGCAGTGAGAGAGATTTTGATGAGAAAACATATTAGCATTATTATTTTATCTTCAGAAGATAATTTGGAAGTGATTGCAGACTCCTTTAGCGTTGGAGCCGTCAATTATATTAAGAAGAAGAACTATACGGATATTGCTGCGGCTATTCGCGATGCGTATCATAATCGCGTAGCAATTCACCCCGACGCTGCTAGGGTGCTGCGCGATGAGTTCCGCAAACTAAGATTGGAAGAGCTTAAATGCTCCCTTACGCGGACCGAGCGACAAGTAATCGCGTATTTGCACGAAGGGTACTCTAAATCAAAAATAAGCGAAGTTCTGCATGTTGAACAGGAAACAATAAAAACACATGTGAAACATATACTCACAAAGCTAGATGTGAATAGTTGCAAAGACGCAGTCAAAGTAGCAAGACGGCGAGGATTGTTTGACAACAATTACATTATGCGATAGGGGGATAAAAATGTAACCCTAGTAAAAAACGGAATCTATAATATAATTTGTAATAGGGGAGTTGGATCGCGCTATCTGTATTGGCGCCGGTATAGATTGCTATCACTGCTTCTCTAATTAGGAAGTTGTCTAGTTTGGTGAAATACCAATAGACAATGAAAATCTTAGGAGGTAGTTATTATGTCTAATAATCAATTTGATCTTGATGTACAAGTAAGCAAAAATGTTGGTAAAATCGAGCCTCAAGTTACCAGTGTGTTTGCTTGCACTCCAGGATGTATTACTGGACCGAATTGTGGATCTAGTGAGTGCGGAACTGTACCTTGTGGTAAAACAACGTCGAAATATTGTTAATAAAAACCAAGTATGATCATATGTAGTCAGTAATGGTAACGTTCTGCAGGCTTCTGTCTAGTTGTTAGTCGTGTGGGCTAATGCAAGACAGAGGTCTGCACTTTTTTGTAGTGAAATGAAGAGAGAAACCAATATAGCATACAGAGGTGTGAACTGATGACCAAGCTGATTCTGGAAGTGGATCGTGTGACGAAGCGAATAGGTAATAAGACTCTTATTCAAGAGACGTCCTTTAAATTGGAAAAAGGTATGATCTACGGATTTATAGGCCCTAATGGAGCAGGAAAAACAACATTAATGCGATTAATGACAGGGCTTATCCAGCCAACAAGCGGAGCGATTCGCATTGGGACATATGATGTGCAAAAACAGAGAAAACAGGCACTAGCTAATGTAGGAGCGATTATAGAATCCCCCATCTTTTTTGAGTATATGACCGGAAGGCAGGTGCTTCGAAATTTATCTCGATTGCACTCTGAAATTCGCTCTGCAGATCGAGAAAAGCACATCGATCAGTTGCTCCAGAGTGTGGAATTGCAGTCCCGAGCAGATGATAAAGTGAAGACTTATTCGTTAGGGATGAAGCAACGATTAGGTATTGCGCAAGCTATGTTAGGGTCCCCCGACCTGCTGCTTTTGGATGAGCCATCCAATGGACTTGATCCGCTAGGTATGCGGGAACTTCGTAATCTGATCCTCCGGCTGAGGGAATCACGAGGTTTATCATTCTTCGTATCCAGCCATCTTCTAGATGAGCTGCAACTCATGTGTGACCAACTTATTGTTATTCGAGCAGGGGTGGTCATATGGACGGGGAATGTGAATGATTTGATTGTGGATGGTCAGAGGCTAGAAGATGCATTCTTGGAGTTGATGTTGTCATGAAAGTGTTAATCAGGATTGAATTCGAAAAGTTGATCCATCAGAAATGGGCATGGTTCATATTAGTTTCTTGCATTCCGTTTGCTTATGCACTGATAACATATTTTGTATGGGTTGATCAGCGACATTTACCTGATAGCCCATTCTATGTAGCTGCGAGCATGTCGGCATCGAGAGGGATGAAAGAAAGTATATATTTATTTGGGAATTTAATGGTCGCGCTGTTGGCTGGTCTCTTATACACAGAAGAGTTTCAGGGTGGTAAATTGCGAATGTTTTTTTTAAGAAGCTATTCTCGGGGTCAAATCTTTGTTAGCAAATGGATGATAATGAATTTATTCATCCTGTTGATGATGGTTATTTTAGGCGTATCGTTTACGATTTTTGGCGTAATGAAACTTCCATCTCCCCCAGAGGTAATGATATCAGGGAATAGGATTTCTTCCACAAATGTTGCAATACTATTCTATACTTTGAAACAATATGCACTTGATTTCGCTACCTTGATCGGGGGAGGCGGTTTGTTTATTTGGATCGCCATGTACTGTAGGACTGCGGCCCGTACAATTGGTATTGCGATGATCTATATCATTATATCAATATTTGCTACAAGTATTTTCGATCCGGGAAGTCCTTTAATAACGGAAAATGCATTCTTGCTTGCCTTGATTTATGCAGGGTTGATTCCAGGTATGCAGGTTGTTGGTGTCGAGAGGGCATTGTCAGGCGATGAATATGCACAAATTTCCATAGCAGTGGGTTTAGTTATTTACTTTTTCGTATGTATTGTAGCTGCTCGTAGAAAATTTACGAGAGCAGATTATTTAAATTAGGAGTGTTGGCGTGTGAACACTGGCTTGTGGATCAGTGAACTGGAACGGATATGGAAGGGGAAGCGGATTCGAGCGTTTGGATGTGTTTATCTACTCGCTCTATTGATCGATATTGGATTTTTACGTCTAACAGGCGGTATTAAAATTGACCTAAGCTCGTGGTTTTCGGTTGATGCACTAAATCTGCCCGTATTCATTATGAAGGATATGTCGTTCTTGTTGCAATTGTTTGTGTTGCCCGGCTTATTTGTAGAGTCGCTTGCTGATGAGATACATTCGGGTGCGTATCGCATATATATGTTACGTTCGTTCGATCGCTATCAGCACTGGCTAGTTAAATTACTTACACAGATCGTTTTGATTGTCTCGTTTATCTTTGGGACAACGCTGGTCTCTCTAGCGTGTGGATGGTTGTTCTTTTCTCATCCGCAATCGACAGTGGTGTATTTAGTGCCAGAATCGATTGGATATGGCAAGGTGTTGTGGCTAACGATCCAATACGATCTCCTTCTTGTACTGACTAGCATTGCGGTGCTTGTGATATGCAGTGTTTTTTCTATCCTTATTACACGAGTTTCAATTGTGTATGCATGCACTATTTTAGGGTTGCTTGGCAGTTACGTCATCGTCTCTGAACTTCGTTTTCTGCATGATCCGTTTGTCAGTATTTTGAGAGTACTTTGCGGACAAGGAAGTATGATCTTCTGGATGTATTTAACCGGGATTATTGTGATATGTCCAATCATCAGTTTCTGGATTTGGAGTAAGAGAGGAATGTAAAGCACACATATGAAACCATGAAATGAAAAGAAGAAGCCCCCACGAAAGGAAGACAGAAAAAAGGTAATCCGCTGTTTGTTTTAGGGTGTTGTAAATTTTAGGGTGTAGTAAAGGTGAACGAATAGACTGGACACATAGAATTGAGAAGATTACACCGTGAGACGGTACACATGTTCACATTGGCTGGACGTTAAGTAACGGATGGCAGAATGAATTCGTTTGCCATTATAGAAGCAGGTAATTACTCGAATATGCTCTTCATGGCTTGTACACGCATTATCGTAGCAATTTGCCCTAGCTGCTCAGTTGCTTTTCATCCCGTATTTCTGTAATCGTGCCTGGTATTCCAGGAAGGCCACGATCTGAATGGTGGAGAACTTCGTCGCGCGGTCCAGCATATTTTCATGTACGGGGAAGTTACGCTTAGAGTTCGTAGTTGCTTTATACTTCTTGATGGTTCACGATTTCAAGCCCAGTTCTTTCATGATGCTTCCTCAACGGTTTTTCCCGTCACATAAACGCGTTGCTGCTCTAGCGCTTCCTTGAATTTTCGGCTACCGTAAAGGCGACGCGATTTCAAAAAGATTCGGCGTATGCGTTGCTCGAGCTCAGACATTTTTGGGTATTTACCCATTTTATTATAGGTAACATTGATCACCTTCTATTTGATTCCCGCTGTTACGTGCTTTCAAAATTTAGGATTATAAAAGATTACGGGTATGTGTCGAATGTAAAGAGGTCTGCAAGTATTTAGACTCTATAACTACTCCCTAAATCTCTTATTTTCAGTCCGCTAAAACTAGGAGGAAAAATGACAAAAGAACCCAATATATATCGCGCACTGGATTTTTTTATGGTTCGCACGCCTGTTTTGCCGTTCGATTTGTTTATAAAGTGTTTTCCTTCCGATTGGAAAGACCAAGAAGAGCTTAAGCGTTTTTCGCTAAATAAACTTGTCGAATTATCCAATGACTCGATTATTCGCGAAGCGATTGCGGTAGCGAGCCCGAGCTTGCTTGAGTCACTTTCTCATCTTGGCAATGACCAGAATGCACGAAAGAAAGCGCAGGCTATCAAAGGTTTTATGCGCTATCTGCTCCGCATGATGACGCGTCCCACACCATTTGGCCTGTTTTCCGGTGTGACATATGGGCAATTCGCCGAACAGTCGCAGATGAACATAGAAGGCATCGCTACGTATCGCAAACGAGTGCGACCAGATATGGAATGGTTGTTAAAGATTGTTGATAAAATCGAGAAGCAACGTGAAGTTGTAGTTCAGCTTCGTATTCAGCGCAACTCTCTTATCTACCGTCAAGGCGAACGAGCAAAAATTCCTTATGTAGCTAGATATGGCGATCTCGGCGTCGGAGAAAGTGATAGCGTATCTGTACGAGCCTCTGCAGTATTCGATCTGGTGATGGAAGCTAGTATAAATCCAATTCCGTACCTAGAACTCGTATCCCGGATTAAGAGTGCTTTCATGGAGGCAGAATTAGATACGATTCATCACTACATTTGGCAGCTTTTTGAACAAGAATTTTTAATTTCGGAATTGCGACCTCCGACGACGAGTATAGAGCCCTTCGATCATATCCTGTCTGTGTTGGATGGGGTGGAGGGTATAGATGAATGGAAGGTTGCTCTCAATGAAATTCGTCGGAATATTCGCTCGTATAATAACCGATTAATTGGGCAGGGCGAGGAGCAATTACTTCAGTTGCGACAGATGATGCATGCTTTGGCTGAGGTGAAGACGACGGTACAGGTTGACTTGTCCTTGGAAGATCGATCCGTGACCTTGCCCTATCAGGTTCGTGAGGATGTTGAGAAAGTTGCACAATTGTTTAGTCGAATTTCTACACGTAAGTACCGACACCTGGAGGAATACTGTAATGAATTCATAGAGAAATACGGCCCGTATCGGGAGATACCAATTTTGGAGTTGCTGGATGAGGAGATTGGGCTAGGGCCACCAGCCACCTATCAAAATCCGAGTAGCGTTCATAGGCAGTTAAAGAATCCGAGTGTGCCATTTAGTACGAAGTGTGAACAATTACTCTTCAAGTGGTTCGTCTCGTGTATGCATCAGGGTGAACAAGAGATCGTTCTCACGAACGAAAGAATTCAACAGATCTTGGAGGATGAATCTGATAAAACCACCAGTGAGTTAATTCCTACTCCGTCAATGGAACTCTACTTTTTAATGGT
Source organism: Paenibacillus sp. N119s (assembly GCF_059447605.1). Classification (NCBI taxonomy): domain Bacteria; kingdom Bacillati; phylum Bacillota; class Bacilli; order Caryophanales; family Paenibacillaceae; genus Paenibacillus; species Paenibacillus sp. N119s. The sequence goes on from NZ_JCAJRU010000113.1 coordinate 9,234, forward strand.
TGTCCAGGATCGGGAAGCACTCAATCGCGGAGAGTACACGTTAGTACTTGGACCGAATCCTGGATCGAGTGGTGCGGGGAAAACGTTCGGACGATTTATTGATTTAATGGGTGTCTCGTTTAAAAACATGTTCAATGAGATTCATAAGGAAGAGCAACGCCTATCACCAGGTAAACTGCTTGCAGAGATTTCGTACTTACCCAGTGCAGCGAGATCGACGAATGTCGTTCTCACGGAAAATTTTCGCACGTATGAAATCGGAATTGGCACGAATCACACTGTACCAGAGGATCAACAGATTCATGTGTCCGATTTGATGGTTGGGGTGCGAAACGATAAATTTTATTTGAAGTCACGCAAGCACAATTGCGAAGTGATCCCGACAGCTGGGCATATGTTGAACTACCAGGGTGCGCCGAATGTGTACCGATTTCTGGTGGAAGTTAGTCAGGAAGGGTATCGACAATGGTCGACATTACAATGGGGAGTAATGGATCAATCCCCTTATACTCCGCGTTTAAGATATGGGAACATCGTGCTAAGTCCAGCGACATGGCGTATACAATTGAGTGGCAAGACATCTGAGCGCGAGAGCGAGGAGCAATTGGAGCTTCTGGTTAGGGAATTTAGTATGCAGTGGAAAGTACCTCGGTATGTGTATATGACTCAATTCGATAATCGTATCTTGTTCGATATGGAGCATCCTCTGCATGTGGAGGAGATCTGCAAAGACTTGAAGTCAAAAGGTCAAGTGACGCTGATCGAGCATATAGGGGGATTCGAGGATATGCCGATCCAGCGGAGCGATGGGCACTTGACGGCGGAATTTGTCTTCCCGCTTGTTAGACGCACGGAAGAGATGGATCTGACCCAAGCGGAAGTGGCGGTAAGTAAGGAGACAGAAATCTCTCGCCAGACTGTTGTTGATGCATCGCAGCGTGTGCAGTTGCCGGGTGGATCGTGGTTCTATGCCAAGTTCTATGGGATAGACAGTCGCCAAGATGAGTTCATTGGTCGTCAGTGGGGAGATTTTGTTCAGAAATGCCGTGAGGCAGGTGTAATTGAACAAGCGTATTTCATTCGTTACTCCGATCCAACCCGTCATATTCGGGTACGGTTCAACATGCCAAGCGGTAATGACATATCTTCGTTCATCCCATTCTTCCATGAATGGACGACTATGTTACTTCAAGATGGAATGATAAATAAGGTTGTTGTGGATACGTATGAACCAGAGATCGAACGATATGGTGGACCTGAGCTTATGCGATTAGCAGAACATATGTTTGCTTGTGATAGCGATGTCACAGCGAATTTGGTTCGGTTGCTTCGATTTAAGCAGATCCAGCTAAGTCAGGAGGTCGTGGCGGTGTGTAGTGTGATACAATACATGACTCAGTTTGGTTACAACGAGCAGGAGGTTTACGAACTCCTCAATGAGCGCTTCGATGTAAAAGAATATCTGGATGACTTCCGTAATGAACGGCGTTTATTCTTGCAGTTGTTAGGGAGGGATTCATCCGAATTAACACCATTGCATGAAGAAGGTAAGCTGATTCATCAGATTGGTCAACACAGGGAAGAGGCTGTCAAGCGGTATCAGCAAGTACTTCTTGAGCATGAGCGGCAGGGCACTCTTATGAACAACAAAGACGATATCCTGTTCAGTGTGATTCATATGTACTTAAACCGCTTAATTGGGATTGATCGAGATAAAGAACGTAAGGTAATGATTATGGCTCGTCATGCCCTTAATAGCTTGTTGCAATATTGGAGGAAGAGCTAATGTGCTTTATTTGGAAGGGATGTCAGCATGAATTAGCTTCACTCTGGAAGACGGTGCGACATGGGCTGCAGCTCTTCCGTTTGATTTTCCGCATGAATAAAAAGTATATGATTCCAAGTATGATACTACACATCATTCAAGGTGCTGTGCCTGTGATGACATTAATGGTTACACAGAATTTGTTGAATAGTGTTTCCGTGGGATGGAAAGAAGGGGAATACAGGGTACTTTCTCATTTTGTTTGGTTCATCGTCATCTATGTTTTGAAGAATTTCATCGACGTCGCTCAAAGTTATGTGGAGGGGAACCTTCAGGCGGTCATTTCCAATTCGATGAATATCATGATCTGTGAGAAATCAACCACGTTGGGATTGGCCGATTTTGAGAATGCTTCGATTAATGATCAATTAAAAAGGGTTTCACAAGAATCTACTTATCGCCCCTATCAATTGTATAGCCAGATGGCTGGCATAACTTCTGGAATCATTACACTTATTTCATCTGCTATCCTACTTGTTCTGTGGAAATGGTGGGTGGTGCTCGTGATTTTCATAATATCAACGTTTTCTATCTATTCGATTTTCAAAATCAATCGAGAACAGTTCCAAGTCTACTTGGATCGTACTCCGAAGTATCGAGAATCGTGGTACATGACGTATCTCTTAACAAACGATAGTACATTTAAGGAAGTGAAAATATTCCAACTGGGTTCTTACTTGTTAAACCGGTACCGCGATTTGTTGCATGGCTTCTTCCTTGTGGATCGTCGCATATTGCTGAAGCGAATTCGAGTTACTTTTCTGTACGATATGTTAGAAATGGTAGCATTGTTCTGGTTAATTGGGCTTGCAATTCACGAGACATTTATAGGAGCGATGATGATCGGGAGTTTGTATGGGTATATCCAAGCGATTATGCTCACGCAGAACCAGATGAATGGGGTTATTCAGGGGCTTGTCCAGTTCTCACAGAACAATCTTTACATGGAGCAGTTGCTCTTGTTCTTGCAATTGCCTACGTCGGATCCTGTTAATCGACAGAAACAGTTGCCCAGTGCAACAGAGCTATCGTGTCAGGCAAATGCAAGTGTCCAGATTACACAGATTTCGTTCGATCAGGTATCTTTCGCTTATCCAGGACAAGATTCGGATACGATTCGAGAAGTGGATGTGACATTCAAGAAGGGGCAGACTGTGGCTATTGTAGGGAAGAATGGTTCGGGTAAGTCCACACTCATGAAGCTGTTAATGCAATTGTACAAGGATTATCGTGGTACCATCCAAGTCAATGGCCGTAATGTTCTCGACTACGATCTGCAAAAAGTCCAAGAACGTATGGGGGTTGTGTTTCAAGATTTTGTTCACTATGAAATGTCGGCTCGCCATAATATTGGCTTCGGCTCATTGGCTGAACTCGAACAAGATGAGCGATTGATGGATGCAGCCAAAGTTGCAGCTATTGACCAAGTGATTGCGAATTTGCCAAACGGTCTCGATACACAACTTGGCAAATGGTTCGATGAAGGACATCAACTTTCGGGCGGACAGTGGCAACGTATTGCAATTGCAAGAGCCATTCTGCGAAGTGCGGATGTATATATTCTAGACGAGCCGAGCTCGTTCTTGGATCCATTGGCTGAACGAGACTTACTGCAATTGTTCATGCATTTAATGAGAGACACGATAGGGATTTTCATTACACATCGTATCTCGTCAGCGCGTCTAGCCGATCAGATTTTAGTCATGGAGGACGGCCGGATCATTGAGCAGGGATCGCATGCTGAATTGATACGTTTAGGTGGGGTATATGCGCAGATGTATCAAGTGCAAGCAAGTTCATTTGCAGAAGAAGTTGCGGTGAATTAGAAGGGGATGATTGAGGATGAAAGCGGCAAGTGCGGTATCGACACAATGGATCCCATTAAGTGGGGAAGTCAGGAAGCAAGTAGCACAAGTGTTGCAGGCGATTGTGCAGCGTTATAAGGATCCTGATCAAGTACGTGCCCAGATGAAGCAGGTTCCTGGGCAAGTGATTGAAGGGAAACAGGTAGCACGATGGTCAGACACAAGCTTCTCGGGTGGATTTACAGGTATTTGTGTATTAATGGGACAACTGGATCAGTTATATCCTGATAACGGTTGGGATATGTTAGGGCATAGTTACCTGCAAAAGATCCAACAGGTAATCGAACAGCAAGGTATTCATACTCTATCTCTATACAGTGGGTTAGCGGGTATTTTGCTAGGCGTCCGTGCTCTGTCACGAAAGAATACGCGCTACCAAGGCATGCTAGATACACTGGCTAGTTGGTTCGAGGAAGCTGTGTTAAATTATGTAGAGATATGCAAAAACCAGTGGGAAGAAGGGCAATTGCGTATTAGTCAGTACGATACAATCGAAGGTTTGACAGGAATTGCACGAGTTGTGTTGGCTTTCTCAGATCGACCGCAGATGAAGATTATCTGGCAACGGATTGTTGAAGTATTCCATATCTTCTGCGGGGAAAAAGATTATCAAGGACATCGGATCCCTGCTTGGCATATCCTGTCTGCGAATCAGTTCCTCGAACATGAAAAAGTGCAGTATCCAAATGGGAATTTTAACCTGGGCCTATCCCATGGTATCTCAGGACCGCTGGCTTTTCTGAGTCTATCGCAATTGCAGGGCATGACAACAGAAGCGATGCGTGCAGATCTGCGGCGGCTCACCGAGTGGATATGTCGATGGCGAGTGAGCGGTGAAGCAGGAACGTTATGGCCGGGGCGAGTCGCTGTTGAAGAGGTACTTCAGGGTGAATTGCATCCGAGCAGTATCCGAGACCCGTGGGACTCCTGGTGCTATGGGGTGCCTGGGATTGCACGATCCATCTGGCTAGCTGGGCAAGCGATGCATAATCAGGAATGGAGCGCAATTGGGTTGCAGGCGTATGTAGACATTGAGAATCGCATCCAGACCATGGGAGGACTCACCGCCTCTACCTTGTGTCACGGTATAGGAGGCCTGCTTCATATGGTTCAACGTATGTATTCGGATACGGGTCATGTGAAGCTTGGTGCGATTCGTGATGAACTAGTTTTGGCTGTGCTGGATAAGTATGCGGCAGAGTCGAAGTTTGGTTATTATGATGAATATTTTGTAAATGGCAAGTATGAGCAAGTGGATGAAGCGGGCTTTTTGACGGGTGCCGCGGGCGTGGCACTTGTGCTAGCTTCTTTGCTTTGCGAGGAAAGCCCGGATTGGGATATGGCTTTGTTGATACGATAGGTTAACACCACACCACCGGACACCGCCAGGGCTGATGACAAAAGGGTCCGTGAAAAAATCTTCAGACCCTTTATGCATGTTCACAAACGATGTGATTCTTCATTGGTCTGGCTAGAGCTTCAAGCATTCGTAGAATGTTCAGGGACAACGTCGAGAAGAGGCAGTACTCCTGTACATTACGGACATTCCTCTTATGGGTTTTCACAAGATTATGGGCTGGTATTATGGTCCCGAAAGCTCCTTCGCATTAAATACTGAGAAGGCGCATATGTGTCGCCCAAAAATACCAGTCATCCCAAAACACTTTCGCTTTCTCAGGCGTTTCCTGCTTCCATAACTTCGAAAATGAGCTCAAGTGAGACGCTTTCGCCGTTTTCAGATCTTCATCCTTAAGAATCTCAGCTTGTTTTAAAAGACAAACCCTAGTTCGATGAGCGAAGAAAAATGTGGTAGTGAATAAGACGTTTAGACTACTAGAGAATAGTGCATATTTTATAGGTGTTGTAGGTACGTTTTCAAATCATAACCACCCGTCAGACGGGTGGTTTGCTCTGAGGCTATAAGCCTCTGGTTTTCCTGCTCTTGAATATACTTTCTAATGGTTGCCTCAAACATCCACTTGGTATGTGCCATGCCATCTCTGCTTTGTGCCACAAAAACCACCTTCTCCTTTCGTTATACATAGTAGCTTGAACACTCCTATTATAACGACTGCATCAGGTGGTTTTTTGTTTCGCACGCTTTGCGTACTCAACTGGCTAAAGCCACTAAAATTGACCAAATTCCCTTGTAGTTGCATTTCATCTTTGAGGGCTTTTATTTTAATAGCTAACGCTGTAATATCTTCTTAAAGGAACGTCAGATATTTTTTATTACAAGGGAAATATGGAGGGGAAATCAGTGAGTTACTTTTTATTAATTACTACACGAACAAACAAGTTCAATGCAGATGATATCGAAGGGCACTATGACCATCTGGAAAAGTTGAAGAAAGAGGGGCTTCTTGAAAAGTATGGTCCATTTAGTGATGGAACGGGAGGCGCTTATTTGATTAAAGCAGCGTCACTTGAGGAGGCGACAAAGATTGGAAATTTAGATCCGCTCATTCAAAATGGCTCTTCTACATTGACAATAAAGGAATGGCTGTTGCGTTAAATTCCATCTAACAAGGTCACGACAAAAAACTAATGTATCCTTTTGGTGTTAAATGGAAAATAAGGACTATGATTTTCTGAAAATGAAAAGTATGGTCCTTTTTTT
>NZ_JCAJRU010000114.1:0-15532 GCF_059447605.1 Paenibacillus sp. N119s
CGCATGTGGAGCAAGTGATAGCAATGGCGAATGAATTTAACCTGATTCCTGTGTACAAAAAAGTGCTGGCTGATATGGAGACGCCGATTCGGATTTTCCGTCGGTATGCTGAGCGGGACCGTGCCTTTCTGCTGGAGAGCGTAGAGGGAGGCGAACAGTGGGCGCGCCATTCCTTCATCGGAACAGACCCGTTTCTAATGGTCTCGGGAAAAAAAGGTCGATTGATTTTGGAGCAACATGGAAAACGTCAAATATTAAGCGATAAGCCACTTGAGGCGCTCAAAGCATTGCTTCGTAAATATCGTAGTCCGAAACTGAAAGACATGCCTCCGTTTACAGGCGGGGCTATCGGATTTTTTGGATATGACCTGCTTCAATACTATGAAAAGCTGCCAGAGCACGCGGTAGATGATTTGAATATGGACGATATTCGTTTTATGTTCTGTGATCAAGTTATTGTCTTTGATCATGTAAAACAACAAATCCTGCTGGTTGGCAATGTTCATATTGGTGAAGGGTTCCGCGAGGAGGATATTCGTGCTGCTTATGCAGATGTGGAACGCAAGTTGGAGATTACGGCGCAGTATTTGCGCAAGCAATCCCCGCCGGAACGATTAGGATCAACTTCCATTCCTGATGATGTGGAACTGGGTGAAATTCAATCCAATGTGACAAAGGAACAGTTTATATCAAACGTAGAGCAGGCCAAGGAGTATATCCGTTCTGGTGATATTTTTCAGGTTGTGCTATCCCAGCGTTTTCACATTGATACAGAGGCCTCGCCATTACAAGTATACCGCGTGCTGCGCACGATGAACCCGTCGCCATATATGTATTATTTGAAAATGGATGACGAGATCATCGTAGGCACTTCGCCGGAGGCACTCGTCAAGGTGGAAAACGGCCGCGTAGAGACCCGACCGATTGCAGGAACAAGACCACGTGGCGTAACGGAAACCGAAGATACGGCACTTGCTGAGGAACTGTTGAAGGATGAAAAAGAACGTGCAGAGCATCTGATGCTGGTCGATTTGGGGAGAAATGACTTGGGGCGTGTATCCCAGTTTGGCACTGTTAAATGCGATACGTTCATGGAGATTGAGCGCTATTCTCACGTCATGCACATTGTATCCAATGTGTCGGGTGAGCTGCGTGAGGACAAGGATTTCTTCGATGCTTTCCTGTCTTGTCTGCCGGCCGGCACTGTATCAGGGGCTCCAAAGCTGCGAGCCATGGAGATTATTGCTGAGCTGGAGCGGGAAGCACGCGGAACCTATGCGGGAGCAATTGGATATTTGGGCTTCTCAGGCAATATGGATGCTTGCATTACGATTCGCACGATTGTGTTTAAAAAGAACCGGGCCTATGTCCAGGCAGGCGCTGGAATTGTGTGGGACTCCGTACCGGAAAGCGAGTATCAGGAGACGGTGAATAAAGCAAAGGCACTGCTGAAAGCAATCCGAACGGCAGAAGCGATGTTCCCAGCAACGACACAGCCCTACAACAGCGTCATCAACCAAGATTATTTGTACACTCCGTAACACACACAAATCTGATTCTGAGGAGGAGACGACAATGGAACGACATGACATGATGCAAATAGGGTTAAGCCGGATCATTGAAGGACAGCATCTTTCGCGTACGGAGGCCCGTAGCGTGATGGAACAGATTATGAGTGGGAGTGCTACACAGGCGCAAATCGGCGGGCTGCTAACGGCTCTTCGCCTCAAAGGAGAGACGGTGGATGAAATCACCGGTTTTGCCGAAGCAATGCGCAGCTATGCCAGTCCAGTGCAAGCAGGAGAAGGCAACAGTCGTTTGCTGGATACATGCGGCACCGGAGGTTCAGGCATTCACAAGTTTAATATTTCTACCATTTCCGCTATTATCGCGGCTTCGGTTTCTGTACGGGTAGCCAAGCACGGCAACCGCTCTGCAAGTGGGCGTGCCGGGAGTGCTGATGTTCTGGAGGCGCTCGGAGTCAACATTCATCTGACGAGTGATCAGGCGCGGTCGTGTCTGGACCGCATTGGCATCTGCTTTTTATTCGCACAGCTGTATCATCCGTCTATGAAGCATGCTGCGGCGCCGCGCCGCGAGCTAGGTGTGCGGACGGTATTCAATATGCTCGGTCCATTGACGAATCCGGCTGGTGCGGATCGACAGCTGTTGGGCATTTATGACGCTGGCAAAACGGAAGTGATCGCCGAGGTATTGAACCAGCTCGGCTCCAAACGAGCCATGGTTGTCAGCAGTTTGGACGGACTAGATGAAATTAGTATTTCAGCAGTGACACGAGTATCCGAGCTCAAGGATGGCAAGGTTCACACATTTGAGCTTCACCCGTCGGATCTGGGCTTGCAGACGCATTCTCTCGATCAGGTGTTGGGCGGCGATGCACAGGTTAACGCAGATATCATACGGCGAATTTTGAACGGAGAGCATGGTGCTTACCGTGATGTTGTGTTAGCGAATGCAGGAGCGTGTATCTATGTCTCAGGTGCAGCAGCTACTCTGACAGACGGAGTAAAGCGAGCGGCAGAAGCCATTGACTCTGGACGGGCACTTTCCAAGCTGGATCAATTAATACAGGCAACGGGGGAATATCAATATGTATCTTGATAAAATTGTAGTGACGAAGCGACAAGAAGTGGAGCAGCTAAAGCAGCATTTTCAAATTAATAAAGCTGAACGCTTAATTGCGGATTTACCTGTGACGAGAGGATTCGAGCATGCGCTCGCCCGCGGACGCAACCGTCCGCTCGGACTGATTGCTGAAGTGAAAAAGGCCTCCCCGTCAAAAGGATTGATTCGACCCAATTTCCAGCCAGTGGATATTGCACGTGCATATGAGGGAGCGGGAGCCGATTGCATTTCTGTACTGACGGATGTGACGTATTTTCAGGGAAGCCCTGAATATTTACAGCAAATTCGCGATCAGGTGAAAATTCCGCTGCTGCGGAAAGATTTTATCATTGATGAACGGCAAATCTATGAAGCTCGTCTATTGGGAGCGGATGCGGTACTGCTGATTGCGGCTATCCTGGAACCCCATGTATTAGGGTCATTCTTACAAATCGCCAAGGAGCTTGGGCTGGACGCACTGGTAGAGGTGCACGACAGTGAGGAACTTAAAGCAGTGCTGGATCTAGGAACAGCTACCTTAGTTGGTGTAAACAATCGCAATCTCCGGACATTTGAGACCCGTCTACAGACGACAGAGGAGCTGATCTCCCTGATCCCTAAAGGGGTTACATTCATCAGTGAAAGTGGCATTGCAGGACCGGACGATGTGAAATATCTGTATTCGGTAGGTGCGCACGGCATTCTGGTAGGGGAGCATTTGATGCGTAAGGAAGATGTAGGACAGGCTGTAGCTGACTTGATGGACGGGGTTAAAGCATGAACAAAACGGGCGTAAAAATTTGTGGACTTCAAAGCGTTGAAGTGCTAAAATCTATGGTAAACTTACCGGTCGATTATATAGGTTTTGTGTTTGCTGACAGCAAGCGCCGGATTGACGGCGCACATGCTGGAGAGTTGCTTCGCGTATTGGATGAATGGGCACCAGGCAGCAGACCTCGTAGCGTGGGCGTATTTGTGAACCCTGATGATGCACTGTTAAATGATGTGATGGAGAAAGCACCATTGGATGTCATTCAGCTGCATGGACAGGAGAGTCCGCAGCGTTGTCGGGAGCTTAAGGAACGTTTTGGCACACAGGTATTCAAGGCCTGGTCTGTGGATAGCCAAGGGCAGACGGTGAAGGACCTGGTAGAACGCCGGGCGGGCGAATTAGAGGCTTATGTCGGAACGATTGATGCTTTACTGCTGGATACATATGATCCCCTGTATGGTGGCGGTTCTGGAAAAACGTTTGCATGGGATCGAATTCCTGCTTATCAGGCTTGGGCTCATCAACATGGAATCCCTCTGTTTGTAGCTGGGGGGCTGACCGCCGATAACGCAGAAAAGCTGATTAACGAATATCATCCCGACGGGCTGGATGTTTCCAGCGGTGTAGAGACGAACGGAGTCAAGGACATTGCAAAAATCACAGCATTCATAGAAAGGGTGAAGCAGGCATGACACAATTACCTGATAACAACGGACGTTTTGGAACATTTGGCGGACGTTTTGTACCGGAAACGTTGATGAACGCACTGATTGAATTAGAGGAATCCTACCGAAAATATGCGGATGATCCTGAATTTAAAGCAGAGTTGAACGGACTTCTAAAAGACTATTCGGGCCGGGAAACGCCGCTTTATCATGCGGAGCGTCTGAGTCAACATCTAGGCGGAGCTAAAATTTACTTGAAGCGTGAAGATTTAAACCATACCGGTGCCCACAAAATCAATAATGCATTGGCTCAGGGGTTGCTGGCGAAGCGCATGGGTAAACAGAAAGTCATTGCCGAAACAGGTGCAGGACAGCATGGTGTAGCGACAGCTACTGTGGCTGCATTGCTTGGTTTGGAATGCAAGGTGTTTATGGGCGAAGAGGATACGGTGCGCCAGCAGTTGAACGTATTTCGGATGCAGCTTTTGGGTGCGGAAGTGATTCCGGTGACATCCGGTACGCGTACACTTAAGGATGCCGGGAATGAAGCTTTGCGCTATTGGGTGAGCCATGTCCATGATACGTTTTATATTTTGGGTTCGGCTGTCGGCCCGCATCCGTATCCGATGATGGTACGAGACTTCCAGCGCGTGATAGGCGATGAAACACGTCGTCAGATCTTGGAGAAGGAAGGCAGACTTCCGGATGTTATTGTGGCAGCGATCGGTGGCGGAAGCAATGCAATCGGCATGTTTTACCCTTTTATAGAGGATCAGGGTGTTGCTTTGGTTGGCGTGGAGGCTGCTGGAAAAGGCGTCGACACGGAATTCCATGCAGCTACCATGAGCAAGGGAACACAAGGGGTCTTCCAAGGCTCTATGAGTTATCTGCTGCAGGATGAGTATGGACAGGTCCAGCCTGCGCATTCCATCTCGGCTGGACTGGATTATCCAGGTGTTGGACCAGAGCATTCATACTTAAAAGACATTGAGCGGGCTAAATATGTTCCGATTACCGATCAGGAAGCACTGGATGCACTTCAGCTCCTTTGCCGTACCGAAGGAATACTTCCAGCATTAGAGTCGGCACATGCTGTTGCACAGGTCGCCAAGCTGGCACCTACGTTGACCGCAGATGATATTATCGTTATTTGTTTGTCTGGGCGCGGGGATAAAGATGTGGACTCCATTATCAAGTATTTGGGAGGAAATCCGTCATGAATTTAATTGATCAGGCGTTTGAACGCCTTAAAAATGAAGGCAAAACGGCATTAATTCCTTTTCTGACGGTAGGCGACCCGGATGTGGATACTACGATAGAGATCATTCGGCAGTTAGAGTCGGCCGGAGCTGATATATTGGAACTAGGCGTACCTTACTCGGACCCGTTGGCAGACGGCCCTGTGATTCAGCGTGCGTCTGAACGTGCACTGAAACGGCAAATTACGATCCGCACCTGTATGGAGACCGCGTCTCTGGCTAGAGCAGCAGGTTCAAGTCTGCCTTTTATTCTGTTCACATATTATAATCCTGTATTGCAGATGGGGATGGATGCTTTCTTTGCAGGCTTGCAGGAGCATGGGATCAGTGGTCTGATTATTCCGGATCTTCCGCTTGAAGAAGCAGAAGAGTTGGGAGGACGGGCAGCCGAGGTGGGAGTGCATTTGATCCCGCTGGTAGCCCCAACGTCTGAACAGCGAATTGAGCGCATTGTTCGGCAGGCCCGTGGGTTTGTATACTGTGTATCTTCGCTGGGTGTAACCGGAGAAAGAGCTTCTTTTTTTGAAGGGATAGAGGGCTTTATCGCGCAGGTCAAACGGCATACGAATGTTCCGGTGGCGATAGGCTTTGGTATTTCGAATCGTGAGCAGGTTGTCCGGTTTTCTGATATTTGCGATGGAGTTGTGGTTGGCAGTGCCATCGTGCGTCAGGTGGAAGAAGCCATTCCATTGCTGGAGGATTCTGCCCGCAGAGAAGAAGGGCTTTTGCAAATTCGTGATTTTGTGGCACAATTAAAGCAGTAACAGGTGTCAAAATAGAAATTTCAAATTAGTTCTATAGGATAGAGGAGGTAAGGGCATGCAACCTAAACCGCATATTGTACATTTGCCAGTATATCAGCCCGGTAAACCGATTGAGGATGTGAAGCGTGAATTGGGACTCGATGAAGTCATCAAGCTTGCCTCAAACGAGAATCCGTATGGCAGTTCTCCTAAAGTGTTGCAGGCCATTCAGCAGGAGTTTGCTAACATCAGTGTATATCCTGACGGAAGTGCAGTTGCTCTGACACAGGCGCTAGCTAAACAAACGGGTTTAAAAGAAGAACAGTTTATCTATGGCTGTGGCTCTGACGAAATTATTGCGTTGATTACGCGTGCTTTCCTCCTTCCAGGGGAAGAAAGCATCATGGCTGATCAGACATTTTCAGTATATAAAAGCAACGTGGAAATTGAGGGAGCAGTTGCAGTTGAGGTGCCGTTGCGTGAGGGTGTACATGATCTGGATGCTATGCTGTCGCATATCAATGACCGTACAAAAATTATTTGGATCTGTAATCCAAATAATCCGACGGGAACGATTGTACCCGAAGCCGAATTGATAGCGTTTCTGAACCAAGTACCCAAGCGTATTATGGTGGTGCTAGATGAAGCCTATGCTGAGTTTGTAATAGATCGTTCATATCCGGACGGCATTCGTTTGTTGTCAGCTTACGAAAATTTGGTTGTATTGCGTACCTTCTCCAAAATCTATGGTCTGGCTTCGTTACGTATCGGATATGGTATGGGAGCTGAGTCAACCATTCGCTTGATCAATCAGGTTCGCGAGCCGTTTAATACTTCACGGGTAGCACAAGCTGCGGCCATTGCTGCCTTGGAAGATCAGGAATTTGTTCAGGAATGTCGGGATCGTAATGCAGAGGGTAGAGCTTATTTGCAAAATGAGTTGAAACGTCTGGGGCTGGAGTCTTTCCCGGCACATGGTAATTTTATTATGCTGGATGTACGCCGTCCATCCGGTGAGGTATTTCAGGAGTTGCTTCGTAAAGGTGTGATTATTCGCGCAGGTCATCATAAATATCCGACATATATTAGGGTATCCGTTGGATCACAGCCACAAAATGAGTTGTTTATTCGTGCGCTGGAACAGGTCCTGGGGGCGGAAGCGGCGAAAGTACGCCTATAATTTCCGCAGATGGGATTTGATATGAGATGAAGATTGCTATTTTTGGCGTGGGACTGATTGGCGGGTCCCTCGCACTTTGTTTTAAAGGGAAGCCAGATATTACTGTAGTCGGCCACGCTCATCTCCCTGAACTAGTGGAACCGATGTTAAGCCGTGGTGTCGTGGACACCGCGACTCTTTCGGTTGAAGAGGCGGCAGAGGATGCCGATTTTATTTTTTTATGCGTACCGGTTGGTTTACTGGAGCATTATCTTGAGCTGTTAAGCAAGCTACCGCTTAAAGCGGGGTGTATTATTACCGATGTGGGCAGCACGAAAGCGGCAATTGCCAAAAAGGCATCTGAAATTTCTTTGCGCAACGCTTACTTTATCGGGGGCCATCCGATGGCCGGCTCGGAGCGTTCCGGAGTCAAGGCTGCTTCCGCGTTGCTGTTTGAAAATGCATACTATGTGCTTTCACCAGCAGAGGGTGTTCCTGAGGAAGCATACAGCTCGCTGCAACGTTTGTTGAAACATACCGGCGCTCATGTTGTGCGTGTCCAACCTGATATGCATGATGATATTGTTGGTGCGATTAGCCATCTTCCGCACATTATTGCAGCAGCGCTGGTGAATCAGGTACGAAAGCACAATGATGAGAATCCGTTGTACCGTACACTAGCTGCTGGTGGTTTTCGTGATATTACACGGATAGCCTCTAGTGACCCGGTGGTGTGGCGGGACATTTTGCTGAGTAATCGTGATGTTTTACTGGGTTTGCTGGAAGAATGGAACGGGCAGATTGAGCGATTTACCCACTTGCTGAGAACACAAGACGGAGAGGGAATAGCTGACGAATTTTTGGCAGCTGGGCATTTCCGTAGTGAACTGCCGGAGCGTCGCAAAGGAGTCATCGTCTCTACGTTTGATCTGTATATTGATGTACCGGATACCCCAGGGATTATCGGAAGAATTGCGATGGAGCTAGGAAATCACAGCATTAACCTGAGCAATATGCGAATCATTGAAAGCCGGGAGGATGTTCCTGGCATCATGCGGCTTTCCTTCCGTCAAGAGCGGGATTGGGAACGTGCCAAAGCCTTGCTGGATTCGATGGGGTATAAAGTGGTGGTATAAAGGGGAAAGAGAGTATGAGTATTTGTTAAGGAGGTACTCCGCTCCGCGGTTCATTTGATCTTACGATCGCTGTTGCCTGCGGATTTTCTGAATCTATGTTCAAAGGGGGAAATCCACAGGCAAAGGCGAACGCTGCGCTTCTCCAGATTCAAATGAACCTCTACGCTATGGACCGCCTTAAAAGCACCATACTTTCTGGTAGTGAAGTAGTAAGAAAAGATCTAAAGCGATCGAAGGTTCTCTTCGCTCGCTTTTTATGTTACTTGAAGAAGTAGCGGAGCTACGCGTTATTTTGTAATCACTATCTTTCTATACATACCGTTGAACATTATAGGTGCATCTTCTTTGATTCGCAGTTTTATTTTTTGGGTTTCAAGTAGTTCTTCGAAATTCAATCCTATATCGGTTCCTAACACTTTAATGAGGGGCCTTATTGTTTTTTTGAATAATGAGGGCTTTTTTTCTTTAGGAGAAAACTTATCGAAAATAATAATTTCCCCGTCTTTTTTCAAAACTCGCACCATCTCATCGAAGCATTTATTTGCGTCAGGTACTACCGAGAGAATTAGACTTCCTATTACTATATCAAATTGCTCATCCATAAAATTCATTTGTTGAGCATCCATCTCCAAGAATTGTATGGGGGTATTGCTAAATTTCTTTTTTGCTTTGTTAAGCATTTCAGGTGAATAATCTATGGCAGTAATATCCAGATCATAGTGATTTATTAATTCTAAATCTGCCCCAGTTCCTACACCTACAAAAAGTATTTTTTGCTCGCTATTAAATGACTTTTCTTGAAATATCATCTTTCTAGAATTAAGGAAGCTACCTGAATTAAAAAACTTATCATAAATTGGAGACCAAATCTTATATATTGCCTTATTCCACTTATTATTCATTTCTTGCCCCCTGCCTATTGAAAAATTTATTATATAATAATGTGTTTTAATAGGATAATCAACTAATAGGTAAATTATTGATATATTTTATCAACCAAGATAAGGGGGGGAAGGAAAAGAGGAGTAAAAGAGGAGTAATGGAAAACAAAAAAAACCACCCGGGTAAAGCCCCGAGTGGTAGCTACTTTCAGTAAGTAGCTGAGTAGGATAGGAGTGGAGAGAAACCATACTGTACTTTTATTATATGTATACGTTTTCATTCTGTCAATGTTTTTTTAAAGCGTTTTCTTTTTTGTGTAATTATCCTTACGAGTGCCTAAATGGAACACTTTCGTTGGGTTTGTCATTAAACCTGAATAAATTTAAAATCCATTGAAAAGCGGTTTAAATGAATTAGCTGCCAGCGTTTGGGAGCCTTTGCTGGAAATCGTGGGGATTTTGGACTTTTTTACTGGCGGCCATTTTGTGGTACAATGGGTAAGTCCATTTTGGATATTGAATATGTTGGGGATAGCACCGTTAATGTTGGCACTACATAGGGTAAGAAAATAACAAATGTTCCATGATGCTGTTTTATCCATTTGCGCAGAGGGCGCAACTTTTTTTGACCTGTTCGGTATATATAGACAGAATCGGACGGGAAAACAGCACATGTATGGGCGAGGAGGGTCTCACTCGGATGATGACAGATTCCCAGATGATTCAGGAAATCAAACAAGGTAATGTTGAGGTTTATTCAGAATTAATGAGGCGGCACCAACGTAAAATTTTAGCTTTTGTTTATCATATGCTGAAAAGTTCGAACCTGGAAATGATTGCTGAGGACTTATGCTCGGAGACGTTTTATAAGGCGTATCGGAGCCTGCATTCTTTTCGCGAGGTAGATGCATCGTTCTCTACTTGGCTATATACAATTGCACGCAATACGGTGCTAAGTGAGCTTCGCAAGCACCGTAGTGGTCAGGTTCCATTGGAAGAGAGCGGGTATGTACCAGTAGCTCCATCAGATGTGATTCCGGAGCAGGCTGTTCTTCGCGGTGAGAAGGTAGAGATGGTTCGTGAAGCAATCAACAGATTGCCTGAGAAGCAGCGATCTGCGCTGATTTTGCGTGAATATGAGCAATTAGATTATCAGGAGATTGCGACTATTTTAGGACAGACGGTCAGTGCGGTGAAGTCATTGCTTTTCCGGGCAAGAACCAGTGTGAAGACGCAGTTGGAGCCTTATTTTTTTGAGCCTCTCTATGAGGAAAACGAAGGGATGAGCAGCCAATGAAATCCAGGGACGCTGAGGATTTGTTCGCTACAGGCAAAAATGTATCGAAACAAGACTCGGAGCGCAGACGGGCCAAGAGCTCGTCTGCCGGGTGGGAGCATGGTTCGGAAGAGAATGATTGGAATTTGTCAAAAGAAAGTCGATCCGCTATTGGTGATATTTCCTTTGAAATAACAGATGATAAGCTAGAGGCAATGAATCGCAGAGTCATGGATCGCATTTATGAAGAATCACCGTGGCTTGTTCCGGGCGAGCATCGACGTGCGCGTGTAAACCCAGCAGCCCGTAAGTATATGTCTGTATGGATTGCCGGCTTCTTGGCCGTATTCTTGTGCAGCTTTTTGTTTTTAAACTGGAATGGAAGCTCCTCTCAGGAAAGTCCCCCCCAAGCGGCTCCTGTCATGGACACGGGTATTTTACCGACAGGTCTGCTGGAAACTACAAGTACATCTCCACAGTATCAATACCACATTAAAGATGTGAATAGTGGCATTATGGACCCGCTGGTTGCAAGCATTGTTCCTACTTACCCGCAATACTGGATGTTGTTGTCTGTATTGGCACTTGCGCTTGCTTTATTTTCTTTGGGGTGGATCCATCGGACGAGAAGAGTTAGAAATTAGCTACCCGATAGGCTCTAGATCAAATTCATTTTAATGCCTGAATAACACAACAGCGGAGGATCGGACACAATGCTTATTGGCTTAATCAGACATGGATTGACGGATTGGAATGCGGTAGGTAGAATCCAGGGCCACAGTGATATTCCGTTGAATGAGGAAGGGCGTCGGCAGGCACGCTTGCTGGCAGAACGATTGAAGGAAGAGCTTTATCATTGGGACGGGCTTATTACAAGTAGTCTCTCCAGAGCGAAAGAGACGGGGGATATCATTGCCTCTGCTCTGCACTTGCCGTTGCTGGAACCTGATGATCGACTAAGAGAACGCGCTTATGGTCAGGTCGAGGGGATGACACAGGCCGAACGCGAAGAGAAGTGGGGAGTTGACTGGCACCTGCTGGATTTGGGACAGGAAAGCGATGCAGATCTTCAGCTTCGCGCGCTAGCTTTTATGGAGGCGATTTGGACGGAAAATCGGGACAAGAATCTGCTGGTCGTTTCTCACGGCGGTTTTTTGGCTAATTTGTATAAGGCTCTATATCAGGAAAAATTCACGGAACGAATTGGCAATTTGTCATTAAGCGTACTCCAGCGTGAGGATGCGGACTGGGAACCACTTTTGTATAATTGCACAAAGCATTTGCAAGAGAAAAAGTGACTACAACTCAAAACGCTGGTGAAAGACCATGGCTTCTACTCATCGTAGAGCTGTGGTCTTTTTGTTTTTTTAATTATACCTTTGCAAAAAAAGAGGTTTAGAGTCTGAAGATTCCGTCAAAGCTGTGGGTACAACAGGTAAGAATCATTTCCGGATGACAGTCCAGTGACGAGGCGATGGAACAATGAATCTGGCGGATATGCTGACATTTGCGGATATTGTACATTTGAACAGAATCGCAGTGTATTACGATTGTGACTGTAAACCTAATTCCAAGCATGAGTTGATCCAAGGGATTTTGACAAAGCTCGGCAGTAGTAGTTTTTTTGAGACGCAAGTCAAGGAGCTGAGGTTGTCAGAGGTAAGGTTTTTGAACGCACTATTGTTCGATGACCGACCTTACTTTAGTATGGAGGAATTGATTGCGATTGCTAAACAGTCTGTCGAGCAGGACGGGGATGCTGGTGAGCGACCACGAGATATTGTGACCCGTCTGCGTTCTAGTGGCTGGTTGTTCAATGGTTCAACGCACAATACGAGATATTTGTACCAAATTCCGTCGGATATGAAGGAGCGCTTTCGGCGTGTGATGGTACATGACTTTCAAAACAGAATGATTCGGGTAAGCGAACCGTCGTCGTACCGGGATGAAGGACATATACTGGCGGAGGATTTACGGCTTTTCCTTCAATACATGAGGCAGCATGAGGTTCCGCTTAATCCTGAGGGAGCTTGGTACCGTCGCAATCAGCAGCAGCTAATGGAGTATTTGCACATTGCGGAGCCGTTATTGGGCAAAGGAGGATGGCGTTTTGGCTATGGTTCCTCTTTTAAGTTTTACCCGGATCGAATGGCATTACTGTATGATTATGCCCGTCACTCCAAGTATATTGAGGAGAAGGGGGACCGGGTTGAGCTGACCGCAAAGGGGGAGGCACAACAGGAGCTTGCAATTGAGGATGAAATGATACAGCTATTCAGGTTTTGGTTAAGATTGTATAAAGGAGCCGTACCCAATCTGCTCTCACTAGTCTACTGGATTGGAGAATGTGCCAGGCCATGGACATCCTCAGAGTCGCTTTTTGAGCATATCGGTCCCCTGATCCGACCGTTTTACTATGATACCCCCCGTTCGGTCTTTGATCAGAGGATTATACGAATGATGCTTCACTTGGGGATGCTTCGACAAGGTGAGCATTCGAAGGGATCCTCTATACAAATGACGGTTTGGGGGCAGAAGTTGGCGGGAGAGTGCCGCCTTGGGCGAAACGACTCGGGTATACGGCTCCATTGACAAGCAGTACACGTGTTGATAGAATTTCACCCAAAATATGAGAGGGTGAAGTTGATGCTCATTCACTACAACGGAAATATGCCACAGCTCCATTCATCTGTCTATGTGGCAGAAGGAGCAAAAATTGTTGGAAAAGTAACGATCGGCCAAGATTCCTCCGTATGGTTTAATGCCGTACTGCGCGGGGATATGGCGCCTATCATCATTGGTGAACGCTGCAATATTCAGGACGGTGTCGTGGGACATGTGAACACGGATCAACCTTTGTTGCTGGCGGATGACGTTTCGGTAGGACATGCTGCCATTATCCACGGTTGTACGATAGGCAAGGGCACATTAATTGGTATGGGGGCCATTGTACTCAACGGAGCGGAGCTTGGTGAATATGCTTTAATAGGAGCAGGGTCGGTCGTTACGGAAAATACCAAAATACCACCCTATACTCTTTCTATCGGTACACCTGCCAAAGTGGTGCGCGAATTGACAGATGCAGATTTACAGCGGATGTCACGAACGACACTCAGCTATGTGGCGAAAGGAAAAGAATATAGGATCTCTTAAACTCATGTTGGAGGTGCATCCTATGGATAAAATGAAGGTTACTTATGAGGTAATGTTGGGCCTGTCTGCTGAAATGGTTTTGGACGAGGCATTACGTAAACACCGGAGTGAAAAACTTTACAAGGATATTGATGAGGCGTTAGCCTCCGGAGATGAAGTAGCTTTTCGTCATCTTACGGATGAGCTGAAAGCAATGAGTTAGAACGCTTCTGGAAAGCTTGAGTGGGTCATTTTAGACCAAGCGCCAGTTCAAGATTATATCATCAAACCTGATCGTAACGGCGGTCAGGTTTTTTTGATACGCTTGGATATGATATAGTCTTTGTAAGATCATGCCTGTACAAGGCAACTGTCGTATGAACGGAGGATGAAGGACGTGTCGTTATCTTATTTGTGGAGCCGGTCGTTCTTGACGAGCCGGCCCTTTTTGTGGCTGTTATTCTGGTGTAATTTGGCTGGAACAGTATATGGGTACATATGGTATGGGGGACAGCTGGAATATACACTGAACTATCACCCGATATGGCAGATTGTATTTGTGCCTGATAGTCCGACAGCCAGCTTTTTTTTTACGATTTCTATACTGTTTTTGCTTTATTCTCCGCATTTCAAGAGCTTAAAGGTCATTCGTCAGATTATGGAGGCGTTAGCTGTCGTCACGAGTGTAAAGTATGGCGTCTGGGCTTCGGTTATTATTTTGTGGGGAGTAGCGCAGGGGGGACACATGGTGTGGCAGGATTGGATGCTGATAGCATCTCACACAGCAATGGCGGTCGAAGCGTTACTGTTTGTACGTTTTTTTAGCTGTAAATGGATTGCTTTAGGTCTGGCTACACTGTGGACATTATTAAATGATACGATGGATTATACCTTTGGCATCTACCCTTATCTTCCCAGAACACTAACGGATGATATACCGCAAGTACGTGCTTTTACCTACATGCTGACCCTTGTTAGTATTGTAACGGCATGGCTTGCCATGCTGGCGCGCAATCGAAAGGTATCGTCTTATCGTGATGTAGCTTGAGTGCGCCCGGCATTTCTTTAGATGATATTTTAGCGTGGTAGTGCTGAAACAGGAAGATACTGTTCAAACGATCGTCCTAAAGCAAGTTCTAGTCCCGTTAACCTTGCCATACAGTAAGGTGAGGAGGGATGTCCCATGATTAGAGGTCAGGCGTTTCCAAAGGTGATACGTATTGTTTTGAGTGTTGTTTTATCAATGGTCCTGCTGCTGTCTGTCTGCGTCCCTCCAGGTATGGCAGAGACACAGGATCAGTCCAAACCTGTAGGTAAAACAAAGGAAATTGAAGAGCTGGATCATGCAGCTGCAACACTGTACCGTGACGTAATGGACGGGAATATTGAAAAAGCGCGCGCGGATGTAGCCGAGGTAAGCAGATGGTTCAGCACTGGGCAAGTACAGGCGGCGCTATCTGTAGAGGCTATCCATGCTTTGTCCGGCAGCATCCTGGAGGTGCAGCAAGCTACACAGTCTGTTCAAGCATCACCGGATGAGTGGGTGAAGGCAGCGGCCAATTTACGGCTTGCGACAGATGCGCTTGCACACCCGCGCCAGCCTTTATGGCAGCAGTATTATAAGATTTTAAGAGAAGATGTTAGCGGTTTGAATAACCAGTTTGCTAAAGGGAACATGAAGGGATTCAAAGCAAGTACCGCTGTCCTCGAAGACCACTATGAAACAATCCGTACAGCAGCATTGATCCATGGCAGAACAACTGAGGTCGTGCGGACTGATTCCTGGATATCCTACATCAAAGGATTGGGCAATCAGCAAAATGTAGATGCTTCAACGATTAGAGGGGCATTGGACCAGGGCAATCCGACGTTTAATGCTTTGTT
>NZ_JCAJRU010000115.1:0-15371 GCF_059447605.1 Paenibacillus sp. N119s
TAAGCAGGGTTAAAAACCGGCTGAATGAACCAAACTGTAAATAGGTTACCAAAATGCGCCAAAAGATAAGGGAAGGAGGCGTTGCTATGTTCCGTAAGCAGGAAAGAACGCTCATTATTGTATGTATCGTAATTGCGGCCATCATGCTATATGCCGTAATTAAAAGCATAGCTCGTTTGACTCCCTAGCTGGTAATCAAGAGTGATTTCGAAGTTTTCCCTATTAAAAATGTGGAATGAAGGAGTGAAACCGATTTGTCTTCACTGGACCCTGTATTACTAAGCCGGATACTGACCGGAGTTACCCTGTTTGTACATATCGTATTTGCATCCATCGGCGTTGGCATACCCTTAATGATTGCACTTGCTGAATGGCGCGGGCTGCGAACTGGTGATCCGCACTATACACTACTGGCCCGGCGGTGGGCGCGGGGATTCGTCATTACTGTTGCCGTGGGTGTCGTGACAGGCACCTCCATTGGTCTGCAGCTCAGCTTGCTTTGGCCTACCTTTATGCGGGTGGCCGGACAAGCGATTGCGCTGCCCCTGTTTTTAGAGACGTTTGCTTTTTTCATCGAAGCTATATTCCTAGGCATGTACTTGTATACTTGGGATCGGTTTAAAAGTAAATATTTTCACTTAATGCTGCTCATCCCGGTAGCGATTGCCTCGTCTGCATCAGCGGTTTTTATAACGACGGTGAACTCGTTCATGAACCAACCTCAAGGTTTCACACTCAAAAATGGAGTCATGACCAATATTCATCCCATCGAGGCTATGCTAAATCCGGCCACGCCGACCAAAGTGTCTCATGTACTGGCCTCCTCGTATACATTGAGCGCCGGGGTGCTGATGGGGCTGGCTGCTTACAGCATGCTGCGGGGGCGTAATCACCCTTATTTTAAAAAGGCGCTGAAACTGACGGCTACCTGTACCATTGTATTTGCCATCAGTACTGTGATGATTGGAGACGCATCCGGTAAATTTTTGGCCAAATATCAGCCGGAAAAGCTGGCTGCCGCTGAATGGCATTTTGATACGATGACGCACGCCCCTTTTGTATATGGCGGCTTTATGGATAAAAACGGTGAAATCAAATATGCCCTGAAAGTGCCTTATGCACTTAGTGTGTTGGCTGGTAATTTGCCTAGTACGGAGGTTAAGGGATTAAATGACTATCCAGTGGAGGAGCGCCCGCCGCTGTCTATTCATTATATGTTTGACCTCAAGATCACTACAGGAGTGCTGATTCTCGTCATCCCACTGCTGTATCTGATCCGCAAGCGGTTGCCAGGTCGTAAACCCTACCCCAAATGGCTGCTGTTAGCGCTCGTTCTGGTCGGACCGATGGCGATGGTAGCTATTGAGCTGGGCTGGATGTTTGCGGAGGTCGGCAGACAGCCGTGGATTTTACGCGGATATATGAAGGTGTCCGAAGCAGCAACCACTTCGACAAGTGTTGGGTGGATGCTGGTGTTGTTTGTTATTTTGTATCTGGTGCTGTGTTTCTCGGCCATCAAGGTACTCAGCAAGCTATTCCGTAATAAGGATGCCGTGGAAGAGATCAGACAGCTGGGCCTGGAAGGGGCTGATGGCAAGTGAGCTATGAAATTGTAGGGATCGCCATTTTGTGGACCTTCCTGTTCGGATACTTGCTGGTGGCATCTATTGATTTTGGTGCAGGCTTTTTCAGCTTTTACAGTGTGCTGACAGGCCACCAAAACAAAATCCACAATATCATTCAGCGGTATCTGTCTCCAGTATGGGAGGTCACGAACGTATTTCTTATCTTTTTTGTGGTGGGGCTGAACGGTTTTTTCCCGGATGCGGCTTATTATTATGGGACAGCGTTGCTCATTCCCGGTAGTATTGCGATCGTGCTGCTCGCGATCCGGGGAGTATATTATGCTTACAATACTTATGGGCATTCGGGTAAAAATAATATCGTCTACATGGCATTGTACGGTGCGACAGGATTGCTGATTCCCGCAGCACTGTCGACGGTCCTCGCCATTTCGGAAGGCGGCATTATTGTGGAGAACAGCACGGGTGTTCATCTGCTATGGGGTCATCTATTAAGCAACCCTTACACGTGGGCGGTTATTATTCTGGCGCTGGTGAGTGTATTGTATATATCGGCGATGTTTTTGTGCTTTTATGCCAAAAGGGCAGGGGACAAGGTCGCTTTCGAAATCGTACGAGGGTACGCAATGCTCTGGAGCGCTCCTACGATTTTGGCGAGTTTGTTCGCATTTTTTCAGATTAACAAACAAAATCCGGATCATTTTGCCAATATGCTGAGCATGGCCTGGATGTTTATCGCCTCCTTCATATGCTTTGTGGGGGCAGTTTATCTGGTATGGCAGCGGCGTCATTTGGGAATTTCCTTTATATTGGTGATGCTGCAGTTTGCATTTGCCTGGTATGGCTATGGCCGCTCACATCTTCCGTATGTTTTATATCCCTACATTAATGTATATGCCAGTTTTACAAACTCAACGATGGCGTATGCATTGATTACAGCGTTTGTCGCGGGTCTGCTGGTGCTGGTTCCTTCGCTGCTTCTGATATTGAGATTGTTCCTGTTCGATGCGAAGTATGTACGAGGACAAGCAGGAAAGAAAGGGTGAGTTAGAGTGGTAGCATTTGAGCATTTTACGATCATGTATGAGTCGCCGATCATTATCGTGGTGGCGATTGTGTTTTTGTTTATTTATTCGGCACGCTTTAAAAATCCACAGGACTGACAATAACATGCGGAACAGGCCTTCCCGATCGATTCCAGGAGGTCTGTTTTTGCTGTATAATCGCAGAATTTCCTTTACAGATGTGATTGAATTATACTTTACATATATCAGAATGTTGGATCATTTCATGTTCACATTCAAGTGACAATATATAGTTAAATTGAACCGTTGCGCTTTTGGAGAACGGGTCTTGTCAGGGAGGGGGTTGCACCATGCCCAAAGTACGTTTTACCAATATGGATCATGTAAATACCGATAAAACCATCAAGCAATTCAGACAATGGCGGCAGGAGCGACGCAGCAAAATAAAGGATTATACGTTCGTTGTGCCAAACCATCCCCCGGAGCTGGAGTTTCTGCATCATAATCGGGAAATGACGACGGCGACCTGGGTGGGCCATTCCACCTTTTTCATTCAGTACCTTGGGCTGAATATGGTCACCGATCCGGTGTGGGCAGAGCGTATGGCTTTTGATAAAAGGTTGGCTCCGCCCGGCATTCGTATTCAGGATGTACCGCCGCTGGATATCATTTTGCTATCACATTCGCATTATGATCATTTACATTTAGCATCGTTGCGGAAGTTATATCGCGCAGATACATTGATGCTCGTACCTAAGGGGTTAAAGTCGAAAATGATCCGCAAAGGCTTTCGCAACTGCCGTGAGTTGCAATGGTGGGAGCATTTTACGGTAGGCGGGGTGCGAATTACATTTGTTCCGGCCCAGCACTGGACACGGCGTACGCCGTTTGATACCAATACTTCGCATTGGGGTGGATACGTTCTGCAAAGTGAACAGCAGGTGACCGGCTCTGCCACGTCTGTTGCAGGGGCGGATGCTGATGCCGAATCTGATTCAGCGGAGGCACCTACGTTGTATTTTGTGGGAGACACCGGATATTTCCGTGGGTTTAAGGAGATTGGCGAGCGCTTTGCCATTGATCTGACCTTTATGCCGATTGGCGCGTATGAACCGGAATGGTTCATGACCTCACAGCATGTGACACCGGAGGAGGCGTTGCAGGGGTTTGTGGACTGTGGCGCAGATCAGATGATCCCGATGCATTATGGAGCCTTTAAGCTGGCGGACGATACGCCGAGAGAGGCGCTGGATCGACTCGAAGCCGAGCGTGAGCGCTTGGGGATTGCTAAGGAACGTATCCATGTACTGGGACACGGAGAGACGCTGAAAATTGGGCGCCAAAGCTCAACTAGAATCTGAGGGTTTCAATAAACGAGGTATATAAAAACGCGGCTCGGCGGACAATCATTTGCCTGCGAGCCGCGTTTTTTAATTTTAGGCTACCGTTCGGAACTAAACGGCTTCGATCTCACTCGCCAAAGAGGAATCATGGTTTGCGATGGGGTGACGAACGATTTTAACCTCATAGAACGTGATTTTATTTTCAATAATATAGTCTGGAATTTGGCGGTGGTTGTGGGATTCGCGGAAGGCTTCGCTTTTTGTCCAGCCTTGAAAGTTCTCTTTTTCCTTCCAGCGTGTGCTAATCGTTACTTCCTCATAATCCTTCGTGTTTTCCGTCAGCAGTACCTCCAGACCGAGGAAGCCTTCCATCTTTTCAACTTGTCCTTCTTTGTTAAATCTTTCGATGAGCAGGTGGGCATTGCCCGGTGTGATTTTAGAAGTATTTGTTACGATAACCATATTAAATTCCTCCTGAATGATGTGGTATGGTCGGTATAATAACCGGATAGCCACCCTCAAATTTGATGGTAGCGTTCATTTCATAAATGTCGCGAAGAAAAGCAGACGTCAAAATCTGGTGGGGTTCGCCAGCAATGGCGATTCGTCCCCTTTTAAGCGCAATCATATGATGACAATAGGCCGCAGCTTGCTGCAAATCATGCAGTACCATAACAATCGTCAAGCCGGACTCGTGATTGATACGCCGCAGCATATCCATAACTTCAAATTGGTGGGCGATATCCAGAAAAGTGGTCGGTTCATCGAGCAAAAGAATATCCGTTTGCTGGGCCAAAGCCATAGCAATTCGTGCTTTTTGTTGTTCACCTCCCGATAGAGTATGGAACATCCGATCTGCGTAGGGCATGATGCTTGTGATTTCCATGACATGATCGACAATTTGCTGGTCTTGTCTGGTAGGGCGTGTCCTCAAGCCCTTGGCATGAGGGGATCTTCCATAAGCGACCAGCTCGCGAACCGTTAATAACGGCAGCATATCCTTCATTTGCGGCAGCATGGTAATCGTCTGGGCCAAATCCCGCCGTTTGTATTTTTCCACAGGCTTGCCCAATACAGAAACCTCGCCTTGATCTTGCTTGAGCAGCCGGGTCAAAATCCGCAAAAGCGTAGACTTGCCTGAGCCGTTGGGACCGACAATGGCGGTGAGCTGTCCAGTGGGCAAGATAATGTTCACATCATCCAGCTGGAAGTATCCGCGTTGTAAGGAGAGATGTTCACCCTGAATGGCTGTCATCCGAAATTCCCCCGTTTCTTAAGCAGGATTAAGAAGAACGGTGCTCCAATGACGGCAAGCAAAATACCTACAGGCAGCTCAATTGGATCAAACCAAGAGCGTGCGACTGTATCCGCCAGGACAACCAGTGTCCCACCGCCCACAATGGAAAGGGGCAAGAGGAAACGGTAATCTTCCCCAATCAGCAGCCTTATGATATGCGGAACGACCAGTCCTACGAACCCGATCAGCCCGGCTACACTGACCGCCGTGCCGGCGAGCAGGGCAGAGAGCAAAATAATCAGCATCCGTTGAAGCTCTACCCGTTGGCCCAGCAGCTGTGCTGAATCGTCGCCCAGCAGCAGCAAATTTGCAGGCTTAATCGCAAATAAAGAGGCGATTAAGCCAATGAAAGCGTAAGGAGCCATAAACTCCAGATGATGCCAGCTTCGTCCGTTTAGCCCGCCGGATAGCCATGGAAGTACAGCCTGCACGCGGTCACTGTACATGACCATAACCCCGTTGGTGAGCGCGCCCAGCAGTGCGTTGATCGCAACGCCAGCCAGCACAATTTTGACTGGGGAAGCCCCGCGGTCCCAAGCCAGCAGGTAAATGACGATTGCGCTCAAAAAGGCTCCCAAAAAGGCGCTTACCGGAAGAAGGTAACTCAGCTGTGGAAGCATCACCATCGTAATGACGGCAGCAAGTCCACCTCCAGCCGATACACCAATAATGCCTGGGTCAGCCAGTGGATTTTTCATGACGCCTTGCAGAAGTGCTCCAGAAGCCGCCAGACAAGCTCCTACCAGTAAACCTACCAATACTCTGGGAAGCCGAAGATCCATTAGAATCGTACGATAGGTGGATTCATCGTTATGTAGCAAAATCTGATTGATTTCTTGAAGTGGAATCGATACCGAACCGTAAGCCAGTCCGTACACAGAGACAGCTAGCAGCAAGATCGGAAGGGTAATCCAGGCGATGGTGCGTCTTCTGGTGCGTTGTAGTTTGTTCATTACCATCGCCTATTTCGCCGGATACAGCTTTTGGTGCATCAGATCCAGCGCCTTAGTGACCCGTGTCCCTGGATTCGTCCCGAACAAGTCTGAAGGCAAAACCTCGACCTGATTGTTTTGGACTGCCCGGATTCCGTTCCAAGCTGCATTTTCCTGCATTTCTTTTATAAATGCGGCTTTAACCTCTTCCGTATTGCCGTGAGTCATGATGAAGATGTAATCAGGGTTAGCCTGTAGGATGCGTTCTGTGTTCAACTGTGCATATTGCGGGAAATTTTGCAGGCCCGGAAAATCAGCAGCGATGTTGGAGCCACCTGCGACTTCCAGAATGTTTCCGCCCAGAGAATTCGGCAGCGCGGCCATGTACGTAGCCGGAGCTCCGTAGACCAGCAACACCTTCGGTTTGGAGGCAGAAGCGGTTTCCTGTTGCAGCTTGGCTACTTGTTGGTCAATTTGCTGGTTCAGCTTTGCAGCCTGAGCCTGCTTTTGTAGTAATTGTCCGAACAGCGTAATTTGTGACTGGATATCCTGAACTGAATTGGCACCAGTCAGCAACAGCTGTGAACCGATTCCTTCAATGGCTGGAATGTCTTTTTCATTCATAGGATAACTGCCTAACACCACATCCGGCTTGAGCATCGTAATTTTCTCCAGATCCACTTCATGAGTGGAGCCTATTTGCTGAACGTTTTCAGCGGCGGGTACGACGGAAGGTCCATTGGAGTTGGGCCTGCCCACGGCGGTCCCGCCCAATGCGTAAATAATGTCCAGATCGCCATTGCTGAGCGCAACGATATGCTGAGGGACTTTTTGAAACGATAATGTCCGTTTTGAAAAATCAGTAACTTGAATCGTCGCGCCGCTTGTCGTATTTGAAGTGGCAGCTACGGAAGGACTGGCCGGTTTGTGATCTGTGGTCGAAGTTCCATGACTGCATCCGGTAACTACCAATAAAAGCGCTGCGGACGACCACAACACATAAGATTTCATGTTATTCCTCCTGCAATTTCAAATTAAACAATAATGATAATCATTTTCATTTATAGTTAAGAGAATGATAATGAACATCACTGACGATTGTCAATTAAAAATAGAAAATTTTTAAATAAATTTTGAATCAAAAACAAAATAGAGTCGTTCGAATTATAGAAGAAGGAACTACAAATTTTTCTTAAAAAATAGCATATATCAAGGGATTACGTACACATAAATACATATTGACATTTTCGAAAAGTGTAAGATATATTGGTGATGGGTTTACTTGATTTTGCGAAATTCTGGAATAGAAAGGTGGGGAAGAAAGCTCGAAAAGGGCTATTTTTTTTAATTTATTATTTGAGAATGATAATCAATTAGTTATATTCTCGTGGGGAGGAACTGCTGTCAAAATGAAGAAGGGGTATTCTGCAATAATAGCTGTGTTTCTGCTGGTGAGTGTGCTGAGCTTTTGGCCGACTTCGTCATCTGTAGGAGCCGCTGCGGCTTCTCCAACATTGGCGGATGGTACATACACGCTCAAATACAATATTCTTAAGGCAGAAAATGATTCGGTATCCATGGCTAACGATTATTTTGAGAAACCAGCTAAGTTGTATGTGAAAAAAGGGCAAATGACCATGCAAATTAAGCTGAATCATAGCGAATGGACAACCGGGTTTAAAGTGGATTACAAAGGTAAAATCATCGATACAAAGGTCATCCATAAGGATGCCAAAACCGATACTCGCACCGTACAATTTCCAATTTCGAGTGTCAACAGCCCGTTGATCTCTAAAATTCATGTTACTGTCCCTGCATACAATTACGATCATGATTATACGATCCGTTTCGCTTTTGATTCCAAAAGCATTAAAAAAGTTGCAGCCGTTCAGTCAGCTAAATCAGCCAAATCCTCTAAAAAGTAAATTGAAGCTTCTTTATCATTCATAAAATCAACATAAATTCAAGCATAAATAATGGAGGAGAGTGTGTAGATATGAATATGGTAATGAATCGCTCTGAGCAATTTTTTGGATCAAACCAATGAAACTTCTCAATAGGATAGCTATCTGACAAAGCCTGCGCAGGTTACGGTAGCCAATGGCAAAAATGTCGTTCGTCTGACTGTGAAAAGCAGCAATCTGATTACAGCTTTCAAAGTGGAGCAAAACGGCGTACTGCAAGATGCGACTGTGGTAAGCACCAATACGGCGAATAACACTCGTGTAGTGGAATTCGAAGTAGCTGATCTGAATGCAAAAGTAAATGCTTACGCGGAAATCACCATCCCAGTGATTGGATACACAGGCAAGTACGATGTACAACTGCAATTCGACGAAATCCAATTCAAAATTATACGTAAAAGGAGATGGAAAACATGAACATGGTTATGAATGGTATGGAGAAATTGTCTCTGAAAAAAGTAATGCTCACTGTATTGATGGCTGCGCTTATTTTTGTGGTACTAGCCCCATTCTCGGCTAATCAAGCGAATGCGGCTTTGCCTAATGGAACGTATCAATTGCCTTATACCGTTTATAAAGATGGAACCACGGAGCCTTCTTACATGGATACAAATGGTTATGTGAAAAAACCAGCCACACTGATTGTTACAAATGGTCAATACAAAGTGCGAGTAGCGATTACCAAAAGTGCTTGGGTTACTGAATTCAAAACTCAACAAAACGGCCAGTATGTGAATGCGACTGTGGTCAGCACCTCCGGGGATACAAGAATAGTTGAATTCCCTGTAACTAGCCCAGCTCAAAAATTGAATGTCAAACTGCATGTAAGCGTGCCTAAAGAACACACTGGTGGTATTCCTTACGATCACGACTATGTCGTTCAGTTTCAATTCGATGATAGCGATATCTAAGAGTTTGTCTTCGAAAATATGATTTTGAATTGAATACTCATTTGGAGCCTAGTTCCAAAGCTCCAAATGAGTATATTTTAAGTAGGGGGATACATCACCTTGAAGAGCCGATTTAACAAATATATTTCGACATTCGCTGCTATTCTAATGTTGTTTTCTTTAATTTCACCATACGCTGGAGCAACATCCGAGGATGAACCCACTTCGTCGAATTTGCCTGATTCAAGCACTACAGTGACTAGTGCTACGTATGCTACTTATCAGTATCCGGTAGAACTGCCAAGTCCATATGTTGAGCCTACCCAAGCTATAACTACAACTAAAGCGACTTATGCAGATGGAGAATACCTGATTGATTATAAGCCTTTACGAAAGACAGTCAGCGGAATCACCAAGGATTCGAGTTTTAAAACAAACTATACCTATCCTGGAGACCTGATCATTAAAGATGGAAAATACCATTTTTTATTTAAATTTGCGGAGGCTCAAGGACTTTCGAAATTTGTAGTAGAACAAAACGGGGAAACGGTTCCCGCCAAAATAGAAGTAGATTCCGGAAAAGCTTCGGGAACTGTGAGCTTCGATGTTTATGATTTTCATCAAGACGTAAATACGGAGTTTGGGTTTAACAGCAGTTCTCCATGGTATGTAGACACCGATCCAGACCGTTCAGTGAAGGAATGGATTGAGTTTGATCCTTCCAGTTTGCGACTTAAAAATTCAACGGAGAATCCAACGATTCCACCAGTGACACCGCCAGTAACGCCTCCTAGCACAGGAGAAAAACTAGCTGACTTGGACTTTACCCTCCTGAAAGATGGAACAGATGAAAAGTCTATGATGGATGGGTATACAGAGAAACCAGGCTCACTAATTGAGCGTGGAGGCAAGCAATATGCCCGGTTAACATTAAAGAATAGTAAACAAATTGATGGCTTCAAGGTAGAGCAAAATGGAGTGTTAAGCGACACCTCTATTGTAAGTGAAGATCAGAATGCGAATACACGAGTTATCGAGTTTGAGGTAAAAGAACTGCCTGCCAAGCTGAATGCATGGGTAAGCATCAACTGGCCTGAGCTGGGCTATGTGGAAACATATAATGTTGATCTCCAATTAGGAGCGGCTACAACCCCGTTTGATCCTGGGACGCCAGGTACACCAGGGACGCCTGGGAAGGGTATAGCGGATGGAACGTACTCGATCCATTTTAACGCGCTCCACG
Source organism: Paenibacillus sp. N119s (assembly GCF_059447605.1). Classification (NCBI taxonomy): domain Bacteria; kingdom Bacillati; phylum Bacillota; class Bacilli; order Caryophanales; family Paenibacillaceae; genus Paenibacillus; species Paenibacillus sp. N119s. The sequence goes on from NZ_JCAJRU010000115.1 coordinate 10,278, forward strand.
CAACCAAAGACCAAAAATCGGCCATGGCACAATATTTATTGTCCCCAGCCACGCTGACGGTATCGAAGGGCAAGTATGAAGCTTCCTTTACGATTAAAGACAGCACCACCGTGACCGAGTTCAAAACAGAACAACACGGAACGTTGACAGATGCAGATATCGTTAGTGAGGATAAGAATGCGAATACACGTGTTGTGAAATTCAAGGTGGCGGATTTGGACGCTATTCTGAATGCACAGGTTCATGTGAGCACGACCTATCCAGGTGGGGTTTATGAGATGGATCATAAGCTTCGTCTTCAATTTGATCGCAGCAGCATTACAGCTAAAGGTCCGGATAACGGAACAACGACTCCAGTTGAAAACGGCAGATACAGCATTGATTTCACCGTACTCAAAAATGGAACCAATGACCTATCTGTGATGGATGGATATATGCAAAAGCCAGCCACACTGTTAAAACAGTCTGGGAAAAATATCATTCAAATTAAAATGGATAAAAGCAGCTGGATTAAAACGTTTAAAGTAAATGGTTCTGAAGCTCAAGTGGTTGAACAGTCCACCTCTGCAGACACAAGAACAGTACAATTTGAAGTGCCTAATCTTTCAGATAAAGTTACAGTGAATACGCATGTCATCGTACCTGGATTGGATTTGGGTGGCACGCCATATGATCACGTATATGATGTGCAATTCCAGTTCGAGCCTGCTACCATTCGCGGCTTTGTTGAGCCTACCTCTTCAGGGGCCGCTGATCCTATGGTTAAATTGGATTTTGACAAGCTTGCCAATGGTAAATATGCATTGAAATTCAGCATTGTGCTGCCAGATGGTGTCACAGGTTCTGAATCTCCGGCTCAACGCTTCATCACCAATGAACCAGCGCAATTGGTCGTGGAAGGCGACAAACGGTTTGTTGGTCTGAAGCTGCAAAACAGCAATGAAGTTAAGGCGCTGCGCATTTGGGATAACGCAAGTGGAGGTTACCAGGATGCAGAAGTGACCCGGGAAGATGCGGCAAGTAATACGAAGGACGTCCGTTTTGGCGTAAGTGACTTTAAGAATAACGTAAAAGGTCAACTGGTTGTCTATGAAGCTCCTAAAGTGGCAAGTAGTACTCCGATGGTTTTCAAGGCGGAGGATCGAGTAGAAAAAGTATACGATTTTGAAATTAAATTCGATACCAGTAATGTATCTTACCACAACGAAACGAAAACAGACAAAGTAGAACAGGCGACAAATAACTTAGCCGATGGAGAGTACACTGCGAACTTCCGCGTGCTTGCGAACGGAACGGACAAGGATTCTTTGGTGGCACCGTTTGTACAAAGCCTGGCCAAGCTGATTGTGAAAAATGGTAAGGTCCAAGCCTATGTAACCGTAACGAACAATCAGGCTTTGAATTTATTCCAAACGGATTTTGAAGGCCGCTATACCAATCCGACGATTGTGGCTTCCGACGTCAAAGGTGATACTCACACAATGGCCTTCGAAGTGCCCGATCTGGATAAAAAGCTAAGTGTGTACACACAGGTATATCTGCCCGAGAAATACATTTTTAATGAGAAGTTTGGCGGACAGATTCAATTTGACCGTGCATCGCTCAAAGGTGAGGGAGTTAACGCAGCAACTACTGCAACTACTACTGAACCGACAGCAGCTTCTACGAATAAAGCAGTGGAAACGACCACATCCGTAGCTGAAGCCAAATCAGCAGTTGAACAGCCAGCTCAAGCGGCTTCCGAGAAGCGATACACGATCAATTACAACGTATTTAAAGACAAAACGAATGAGGTGTCCGTTATGGATGGTTATCTCGTTAAGCCGGCCACATTGATTGAAAAGGGAGACAAACGCTACATCCAAGTCACTTTGAAAAATAGCTCTTGGATGCCAACTCTACAGGTGGAACAGAACGGTACGCTAAAAGATGTGGAAGTGATTTCGACATCCGGCGATACGCGTATCGTTCAATTTGAGGCAGGGGACTTGTCTCGGAAAATCAGTGCTCACACACACGTCATTGTGCCTGGCTTGGTCCTTGGCGGAGTACTCTATGATCACTGGTATACGGTTCAGTTCCAATTTGATGAAGCAAGCCTAAAAGTGAAATAACCTCAGGTTATGGCATCAATGAAGCCCGAATAACAGCAAAGTTTGTAAGCGTGCAAGTCTTGGTGCCCCGGTATCAAGACTTGTCAGCATTTACATACCCCAAAAAGTTGGGACTCACGCTATTGCTTTATATTTTGAATTGAGGTGATTGGATTTTCATGAAACAGTATGCAGCTTTGGCTGAGAGGAAATCTTTTTGTTTCTATATATTAATCGGTATCATGATCTTATTGCTGGCTGGATGCTCCGGGGGAACAGAGGCTGGACAGAACCAAAGCGCTGGTTCGGCTTTAACGACAGCATCTGAAGCAAACGGAAAGTCGTCTGACGATAAAGCACAAGCTCCACGTATTGTGGCGACTACAGTAGCCATTGCTGAAATTACGGATGCGCTGGGCTTGGATTTGGCTGGCAAGCCGACCAGCACCAAAGCACTGCCTGACCGTTACAAGGACGTTCCTGATGTCGGGAATCCAATGAGTCCTGATATGGAAAAAGTAATGTCCTTGAAGCCTACAGATGTGCTGTCGGTAACCACACTCCAATATGATTTGGAGCCTAAGTTTAAGGACCTGAACATCAATGCTGAATTTTTGAATTTTGAAAGCCTTGCGAATATGCAAAAGGAAATTCAAAAGCTGGGGGACCGATTTGATAAAGCTGAAAAGGCAAAAGAGATGAATGGGGCGTTGGATGCCAAAGTCGCCGAGATTCAGCAAAAGATCCAAGGCAAGAAGTCCCCTAAAGTCCTAATTTTACTGGGGGTTCCGGGAAGCTATCTGGTAGCTACTGAACATTCCTATATTGGGGATTTGGTTAAAATTGCAGGCGGAACCAATGTGGTTCAGGGTGAAAAGGTGGAGTTCATAGCCCACAATACCGAAGCCTTGCAGCAATCCAATCCCGATATCATTTTGCGCGCTGCGCACGGGATGCCGGATGAGGTCGTAAAAATGTTCGATGAAGAGTTCAAAACGAACGATATCTGGAAGCATTTCAACGCTGTGAAGAAGGGGCATGTTTATGATCTGCCTGAACCGTTGTTTGGTACCACAGGGAACTTAGCGGCAAGCTCTGCGCTGGATGAGCTGATGAAAATGCTGTATCCTTCGAATTAAAGGAAGCTGATGACATGTCCAAAAAATTATGGAGCCTTATTGTTGTAATTGTCTTACTTGTCGGTATCATGTTGTATTCAGCGATGACAGGCAGTCTCAAGGTAAATTTGAGTCAGTTGGTGACCGGATTGTGGACAGGTACAGATGATCAGGTAAATGTGGTCAAGGATCTCAGACTACCGAGAATTATCGTAGCCGTGATGGCGGGTGCAGCCCTTGCAGTGGCGGGCGTTTTGCTGCAAGCTGTCATGAAAAACCCGCTGGCAGATTCCGGGGTGATCGGCATTTCTTCGGGAGCGGCCTTGATCTCGCTGATTGCGGTGACCGTCTTTCCGACGCTATATTTCTGGATGCCGTTCTTTTCGTTTATTGGCGGTGCATTGGCCTGCCTAATGGTGTACGGATTTTCATGGAAATCCGGCTTGCATCCCATTCGTCTTATTCTGATTGGGGTGGCAGTAAACGCTATTTTCTCCGGCCTGGGTCAGTCGTTTAATTATCGGGGCAGTTATGCGGTCACCAGCATTAATCAGGTCACCACCTCAACGTTGTCTATGAAAAAATGGGTGGATGTCGAGGTAATTGTGACCTATGGCGGGATGGGTCTGATTTTAGCCATGCTTGTGTTCTCCTGGTGTAATTTCTTGTCCCTTCAAGATAAGACGGCTAAAAATCTGGGCTTCAATGTGACGCGCGCACGACTTTTGATTTCTGTGATTGCAGTGCTGCTTGCAGCAACGGCTACCGGCATTGCAGGAGTGATTGCTTTTATCGGTCTGCTTGTTCCGCATTGTGCCCGCTACCTGGTTGGCTCGGATCATAAGTGGCTGATTCCGTTCTCGGCCCTATGCGGCGGTTTGCTGCTGTTGCTTGCGGATACACTCGGACGAACGGTGCTGGCTCCCAATGAAATTCCGGCCTCTATTATTATGGCAGTCATTGGCGGACCATTCCTGATATTCCTGATCAGAAAGGCGGATCGCACCTATGGACATTAAAGATGTAACCTTCTCCTATGATCGGAAAACAGATCGTTTACATGCGATCAATGCTGTTATTGAGCGGGGACGAATTACGACAATTATTGGGCCCAACGGATGTGGCAAATCGACACTGCTCAGCGTGATGTCCAACAATGCCGCTCCTCGCATGGGTCAGGTCGTTCTGGACGGCAAGGAGATAGCCCACTACAAGCCCAAGGAGCTGGCTCGCCAATTGGCGGTAGTTCATCAGCAGAACGAGGCACCCTCCGACCTGACAGTAGAAAAGCTCGTCAGCTTCGGAAGATTGCCTCATAAGAGCATGTTCACAACCAACCGGGAAGAGGACGAGGAAGCAGTCGAATGGGCGATAGCCTGTACCAATCTGGAGGAACGCAGAACACGTACACTGGATCAGCTTTCCGGCGGGGAACGACAGCGTGTATGGATTGCGATGGCCTTGGCGCAGCGAACGCCGATTTTGTTTTTGGATGAGCCGACCACCTATCTGGATATGTATTACCAGCTCGAGATTCTGGAGCTGATCCGGCAGCTCAATCAGGAGCACGGACTGACCATCGTGATGGTGCTGCATGATATGAATCAGGCTATTCGGTATAGCGATGTGATGATCGCTATGAAGGAAGGACGTATTATAGCGAATGGTCCACCTACAGAGGTCGTTACACCCGAACTGATTCAGGAAGTCTATGGTGTAAAGGTAGTCATAAGACAAGACGACGAGGCGGGCATGTATCTGATCCCGATAGGCGTTGGAGCTTCCGGACATTTACCCGTACAGAGAGAGTGCAAGGTGCCTGTTCTTGAGTTATCCCATTGAATCTAAAATATAAAAATGGTTCTGGTCCAGGTGTTTGTCAG